>NZ_JBXWLA010000007.1:0-281010 GCF_058191755.1 Serratia sp. CoH_122_TC_1 | reverse complement strand
AAGTGAAACGCCGTAGCGCCGATGGTAGTGTGGGGTCTCCCCATGCGAGAGTAGGACACTGCCAGGCATCAATTAAACGTTATCGGTTTGACACCCGGTAATGAGCAGAATCGCCAAGTGCGGTTTTGCCCACATCGACAGATGTGACGTGAAAGAACCGGTGGAGCGGTAGTTCAGTTGGTTAGAATACCTGCCTGTCACGCAGGGGGTCGCGGGTTCGAGCCCCGTCCGTTCCGCCACTAATTGATAAGCCCTGAGTCTATGACTCAGGGCTTTTTCATATGCAAAATCCAAAGAAACATAATATTTCTGCATGATTTATGTGGTGAAACCCTGTTTTTATAAAGATTTATCTAAATAAATGCCGATATAAAGAACACTATGCCCGGCAGTATTATCTCTGCCGGGTTAATGCTTCGGCAATTGTTGCTGTTTAATCAAAAGTCTTATGCACAATAGGGCGTTTTTGATCAACAAAACAGTTGCCATAATCCTCTCATATCGTTTCAACATCCTAATGAGAGAATAAAATTATGAGCATCCCTGCATTTGGTTTAGGTACCTTTCGTCTTCAGGATCAGGTTGTGATCGACTCGGTCACTAGCGCACTTGAGCTGGGGTACCGCGTTATCGATACTGCGCAGATCTACGAAAACGAAGCGGCGGTAGGCCAGGCGATTGCCGCCAGCGGTGTTCCGCGTGACGAGCTGTTCATCACCACCAAGATCTGGATCGCCAATCTGGCTAAGGGCAAGCTGATCCCAAGCCTGCAAGAAAGCCTGGCAAAGCTGCAAACGTCCTATGTTGATTTAACCTTAATCCACTGGCCTTCGCCGAATGATGAGGTCTCTGTCGCAGAGTTTATGGCTGAGTTAGCCGAGGCCAAAGCGCTGGGCCTGACGCGCCAGATTGGTGTGTCCAACTTCACTCTGGATCTGATGCAGCAGGCGATTGACGCCGTGGGGAGCGATCAGATCGCCACAAATCAGATTGAGCTTTCACCTTACCTGCAGAACCGCAAAGTTGTGGCGTTTGCCCAACAGCATGGCATTGCTATTACTTCCTACATGACGCTGGCATATGGCAAAGCATTGCAGGATGAGACAATCAAGGCGATCGCGGCACGCCACAATGCTACCCCGGCACAGGTCATTCTGGCTTGGGCGCTACAGCAGGGGTACGCGGTGATTCCTTCATCAACCAAACGTGAAAACCTGGCGAGCAACCTGCTGGCGCAACAGTTGACGCTGACTGCCGAGGACATGGCGGAGATCGCCACGTTGGAAAATAATGGCCGTTTGGTCAGCCCGGAAGGCTTGGCACCGAACTGGGATTGATTTAACACCATACGCATCAAGGCGCCCTAATGGGCGCCTTTTTTATTGCGCCAGACGCTCACTGATAAAATCGATAAAGCTGCGCAGGCGGTTGCTGACGGCGCTGTCGCTGTAATACACCGCATTGATCGGCATCGCGACCGGCAGGGTCTCTTTCACCAGGATTGGCACCAGATCGCCGCGTTTGATATCGGCATGAGTCATAAAGTCCGACAGGCAGGCAATGCCGTTACCGTGCAGGATCAGATGGCGCTGGGTTTCACCGCTGTTGGTGGTCAGACTCGGCGTAATTTCTAGCTGTCGACCGTCGGCGCAAGCGAGCGGCCAGCGGTTCAGGCTGGGCAGGTCGTTAAAACCTATGCAGCAGTGCTGCGCCAGATCCTCTACGGATTGTGGCGTGCCGTGTTGCGCTAAATAGGCAGGGGAGGCCAGTATGTGCCGATAGCTGGTCATCAGTTTACGTGCTTTCAGGCTGGAGTCGGTCAATTCGCCGACGCGAATAGCAATATCTACCTTACGTTCTATAAGATTGATAAAGTTTTCTGAGGACACCAGCGACAAGGACATTTCCGGGTAGAGCGCCCGAAACTCAGCCACCAACGGCGTTAATACGTGTAACACCACCGGTGTTGCGGCATCAACGCGCAGTAACCCTTGAGGGCGCTGGCGGCTTTCCATTAAGGCGTTTTCTGCCGCAGCCATATCACTCAGTACCTTCTGCACCTGGCGGAAATAGTTTTCCCCTTCCTGCGTCAGGCTGATCTGGCGCGTAGTGCGATTGAGCAACGTGACGCCCAGCTTGGTCTCCAGCTTCTTGACCGTACGACTGACGACCGAGTTAGCTTGGTCCAGCCGCTCCGCCGCTCGGCTGAAACTGCCGCTTTCAACCACGGTAACGAAGGTGATGAGCTCATCCGAGTTCGCTTTCACTATTGCTCCTTTGGCAAAATTAATTTGATATTTTGAGCATTTTTATCATTTAAGCACGGGCCGATAATAGCCGTCATCAACTGGAACGCTATTTGGAGTAAAAAGATGCCTTTCGCATTACTTGCATTGACCATCAGTGCCTTTGCTATCGGCACGACGGAGTTCGTGATTGTTGGGTTAATCCCGACGATTGCAGAACAACTTGGGGTGACAGTCCCTTCTGCCGGACTGTTAGTGACTATTTACGCTATCGGTGTGGCCATTGGTGCGCCGGTCCTGACGGCATTAACGGGTCGGGTTCCGCGCAAGCTGTTGCTGATCAGCCTGATGGTGTTGTTTACCTTGGGTAACTTATTGGCCTGGCAGTCACCAAGCTATGAGTCGCTGGTGGTGGCACGTCTGCTGACGGGGCTGGCTCATGGGGTGTTTTTCTCCATTGGTTCCACTATTGCCACCAGCCTGGTGGCGAAAGAGAAAGCGGCGTCGGCGATTGCCATCATGTTTGGTGGCCTGACTGTCGCGCTGGTGACCGGGGTGCCGTTGGGGACTTTTATCGGTCAGCACTTTGGTTGGCGTGAAACCTTCCTGACAGTGTCGTTGATCGGTGTGATTGCGACCATCGCCAGCATTATTCTGGTGCCAAACACGATTAAAAATCAGGCCAGTGCCAGTATTGGTGAGCAGTTTAAAGTACTGACCCATCCGCGCCTGCTGCTGATTTACGCGATTACTGCATTGGGTTACGGCGGTGTGTTCACAACCTTTACCTTCCTGGCGCCAATGATGCAGGAACTGGCGGGCTTTTCCGCACCGGCGGTCAGTTGGATCCTGCTGGCCTACGGTATTGCAGTGGCGATGGGCAATATTTGGGGGGGCAAACTGGCGGATCGACACGGGGCGGTGCGCGCACTCAGCTTTATTTTTGCCGCACTGGCCGCGTTGCTGTTGGTGTTTCAGTTCACCGCTAGCCACAGCGTTGCTGCGTTGATGACGGTGATCGTGATGGGCGTATTTGCCTTTGGTAACGTTCCTGGCCTACAGGTGTATGTCGTGCAGAAGGCAGAGCAGTACACGCCAAATGCCGTGGATGTTGCTTCCGGTCTGAATATCGCGGCCTTTAACGTGGGTATTGCACTGGGTTCGGTGATTGGCGGCCAAACAGTCGCAAGCCTGGGATTGGCGCAAACGCCGTGGATAGGTGCGCTGATTGTGTTGGCGGCACTGTTACTGGTTGGCATTAGCGGACGCTTGGATAAGAAATACCGGCAGCAACTGGCCTGATCCCCCTTTCCATGGCCCGCATTTTGCGGGCCTTTTTGCATTTATGCTTCACCGTCACCAACCTTTACACACATATACTGTCAGAAGATTGAATTCCCCGCCTTACGCCCCTATAACTGAAAAGGGTATGCCCCGTAAAAGCCATGCCGTCATGTCAGGGCAGGCGTATAATCGAATTATTGTTGGCGGGAATGTCACCGCCAGTTTCATCCTAATGGGAAATAGGCGAATAGCGTGCCGAAACGAACTTATGCAATGAGGTATGTTGCAGGCCAGCCAGTTGAGCGAATTTTCCCTGGCGCCATTAATCAACCGCTGCCACCCGGGGCTGCATTGCCCACATCTGGTGCGTTACGGGTGATGGTGTGGAATATCTTTAAACAGCAACGGGCAGATTGGCTTTCGGTGCTGGAAAGTTATGGTAAGGATGCGCAACTGGTACTGTTGCAGGAAGCGCAAACGACGCCTGAACTGGTGAGTTTTGCCACCTCAAATTATCTGGCTGCCGATCAGGTTCCTGCTTTTGTGTTGCCACAGCACCCGTCCGGTGTAATGACGCTGGCGGCGGCGCATCCGGTCTATTGTTGCCCGTTGCGCGAGCGTGAACCCCTGCTGCGATTAGCCAAGTCGGCGTTGATCACCGTCTATCCGTTATTTAATGGCCAGCTATTGATGGTCGTGAATATCCATGCGGTGAACTTCAGCCTGGGTGTGGACGTTTATAGCAAGCAACTGGGGCCGATAGGTGAACAAATTGCCAATCATCATGGACCGGTCATCATGGCCGGTGATTTTAATGCCTGGAGCCGTAAACGTATTAATGCGCTGTACCAGTTTGCCAGTGATATGGCATTGCGTGAGGTGAGCTTCACGGATGATCACCGCCGTAAGGCCTTTGGGCGTCCGTTAGACTTTGTATTTTATCGCAATATGGGTGTGGCTGAGGCTTCGGTGCTGGTGACCAGTGCGTCGGATCATAACCCGCTACTGGTGGAGTTTCATCCTGAAGCCGATAAACCGCACTGGTAGGGCAGGGCCCAATATTCAGACAATAAAAAAGCACCCCGAAGGGTGCTTTTTTTGTGCCGGAAATTTAGGTGTCCGGCGACGTTTTATCGCTGACAAACAAGGTCAATTTCAGACCTGGTTGCAGACTGTTGTTGGCTTTTGCAAGCGTTGAGTTCCAACGCATCACGTCGTTAATATCGACGCCGTGACGACGTGCAATACTGGCGAGCGAATCACCTTTACGAACCTGATAGGTGATACTGCTGTTATTGCCAGTGTTGCTGGCCACTTGCAGGGTTTGCCCAACTTTTAAGGTGCTCTTGGCACGTAAGTTGTTCCAACTCTGCAAATCGCTGGACTTAATGTTCAACCGTTTTGCGATGCCCGATACCGTGTCGCCGGAGCGCACTTTATACGAACTTCCGCCTGTCAAACCGCTGTTCTTTGCCAACTGGGTTGTTGGCTGAGTCACTGCGATTTGGCCGTCGGCCAACGAGTCTTTCAGCTGATCGGCATGGCCTTTGGGAACCATAATGTAATGGGGCCCGTTGGGTGCCGTAACGCCTTTTTTGTAGCCTGGGTTGTAAGCTTTCATCTTGGTAAGTGAAAGCCCAGCCATCTCAGCCGCCTGAGTTAACTGTATCTGCTGCCCAACATCAATACGCGCCAGTGCACGGGTGTTATCAGTCTTAGGTAGATTGATACCGTACTTCTTGCTGTTTTTAATGATGTCGCTCAGTGCCAGCATTTTCGGGACATAGATTGACGTTTCACGTGGAAGCGACAATGCCCAGAAATTGGTTGGCTTACCCTGGCGCTTATTCGCCTTAACCGCCTGCATGACACGGCCTTCACCACTGTTATAAGCGGCAATGGTCAGTAACCAGTCACCGTTAAACATGCGGTTCAAATACTGCATCATATCAAGCGCAGCGGTCGTCGAGGCTACAACATCGCGTCGCCCGTCATACCACTGATTGTTTTTCAAACCATAATTCCGACCCGTTTGCGGCACGATTTGCCATAGCCCTGCGGCGTTGGCATTTGACGTGGCGTGTGGGTCAAAAGCGCTCTCCACTATGGGTAGCAGTACCAGTTCCATCGGCATATTACGTTTCTTAATCTGCCCGACTATCCAGTACATGTACGGCTCTGCCCGTAATGTTACATCGTGGAGATAGCTCTTACTTTTTAGGTACTTTCTTTTTTGATCACGGATCCGGGAATTTTCCGGAACCTCCATCTTCAGCTCGTCGCTAATGAAGTTCCACAGGTTCTGTTGCGCGGCACCACTATTGTTATCTAGCCACCGCGCCGAGCTCGCTCGACCATTCGCTGTGTACTCTCCTGCTTCACCATCTTGACCTGCCGAAGACAAACTCTGTGCATGCTGTTCTGGGGCCGGTGCGTCCTGCCTGGACGACTGGCACCCCACTAGCAAGACTGAGGCGAGAAATATCGCTTTAGCCTTCATGTGTGTGTCAATGTAGTTGCTTAAAAGACGAGCAATCATACTTTGCTTCGTCAAATAACACAACTAAAAGCTCAGAAGTTGTCTTTCCGCAGGCGTAATTCGGAAAAAACTGAATGAAGGTGTTGCGGTGGCGTATGAAAGCCTAATTTCCTTTGTAAATCAGCGTCATGACAGCGTAAAAATACGTTAATTTTACGCTCTAATTGTAGCGTGGTGGGCACGCTGGGTTGGCCTTTTGCCCGTAACGCAGTGACTTGTTGCTGATATGTTTCAATCTCTCGATCTTCCGGCAAAATAGCCCGCGCAAACTTAAGATTTGAAAGCGTATATTCATGCGCGCAACAAATTAAGGTGTTATCGGGAAGTTGCGCGAGTTGTTGAAATGAGTCGAACATTTGCTCGGCGGTCCCTTCGAACAGCCTGCCGCAGCCAGCAGAGAAAATAGTGTCTCCGCAGAACAGATAAGGGGCGCTATAGAATGCCACATGTCCCAATGTATGTCCGGGAACGGCGATTGTGGCGAATTTTAGGCCGTCTATTTCGATGGTTTCGCCGTCATGAACGACGTGGTTGGCGCCTTTGTCGGCCGTTTCCTGTGGGCCATAGACTTTCAGCTCAGGATAGCGCGCCGTGATTTGCGCTACGCCGCCAACGTGATCGTGATGATGATGGGTAAGCAGAATGGCGTCAGGTACCAGATGCAGGCGATCAAGCGCGTCGAGCACCGGTTGCGCTTCGCCGGGGTCGACAATAATGCAATGGCCTTTCTGGTTATCCAATAACCAAATGTAATTGTCCTGGAAGGCGGGAATGCTGATAAGATTCATGTAAGACCTCTTGTTGGTAACGGCTTGATTTACCCGTCGTCTTTCAAAACGCAGCGTTATTTGTTGCTGCACGCGCTCCCCCAGTGACTGACGGGCATTCGCGCTTGAGGACGCACAAGTTAGCCGCCTGGCTGCAATTTGAATCCATTGGGTAGAGAAGACACTAAATCATGAAACCAGCCCATACTCTACAAAAGCTCACCGGCCCACAGTCTTGGGCAGAGTTGCCGTGGGGGGAATACTATCGTGAGGCGCTCGAGCGACAGTTGCAACCCTGGTGGCCGAAGCTGTTTGGTTTCCATCTGCTTAAGCTTGGTAATCTCAGCGCCAGCCTGGCCACCGACAAGTGCGCTATTTCGCATCAGGTGAATGTGAGTCTGGAAGGTGAAAACCTGCAGGTGATCGCGGACGCCTACCAGTTGCCCTTTGCCGCTAAATCCGTGGATGCCTGCTTATTGGCGCATACGTTGTCTTATGCTGACGATCCGCACCGTATGCTACGTGAAGTCGATCGCGTGTTGATTGATGACGGTTGGCTGGTGATCAGCAGTTTCAACCCGTTCAGTTTGCTGGGCTTAGGCAAGCTGGTGCCTGGATTGCGTCGTCGTCAGCCCTATGTCAGCCGGATGTTCACCCAGATGCGCTTGCTGGACTGGCTGAGCCTGTTGAATTATGAAGTGTTATATCAGTCGCGTTTTCATGTGCTGCCGTGGCAGCGCAAAGGCGGGAAGTTTCTGTGTACACATTTACCGGCGCTGGGGTGCATGAGCGTGATCGTTGCGCGTAAACGCACTTTGCCGTTGACGCCAACGCCGATGAAGCTCGGGGCGAGAAAGCCTTCTCTCAGCCGCGCGGTTGGCGCGACCAAGAGTTATCGCAAGCTGCCTTAGTTTTCCGGCTTGTAACCCACGTCATCTTGGGTTGGGTTACCTGCCGCATCACGTGCCAGCACGTCACAACGTTCGTTTTCCGGGTGGCCGGCGTGGCCTTTAACCCACTCCCATTTGACACTGTGGCGCTGAATAGCCAAATCCAGCCGTTGCCACAGATCGACATTCTTAACCGGTTTTTTGTCGGCAGTTTTCCAGCCGCGTTTTTTCCAGTTGTGGATCCAACTGGTGATGCCCTGGCGCACATATTGGCTGTCGGTACTGAGGATCACTTCACAAGGCGTTGTCAGAGCTTCCAGTGCGACAATGGCCGCCATCATCTCCATACGGTTGTTGGTGGTCAGGCGGAAGCCCGCGCTAAAGGTTTTCTCAGTTTGTTTATAACGCAATATTGCGCCATAACCACCGGGGCCCGGATTGCCAAGGCAGGAGCCGTCGGTGAAAATTTCTACCTGTTTGAGCATCTCTGGTAGACTCTTCCTATCAGTTTTATAAAAGCCAAGTCTGACATAAACGAGCGCTGTGAGCACTGCAATATGATCTCTACAACCACCAGACAGATTGTCCTCGATACCGAAACCACCGGTATGAACAAACTCGGGGTGCATTACGAAGGCCACCGCATCATTGAAATTGGTGCCGTTGAGGTGATTAACCGTCGCCCGACGGGCCGTCACTACCATGTTTATATCAAGCCTGATCGCTTGGTCGATCCTGAAGCCTATGGCGTTCATGGTATCAGCGATGAATTCTTGGCAGATAAACCGACGTTTGACCAAATTGCCGATGAGTTTATCGACTTTATCCGTGGCGGTGAGTTAGTCATCCATAACGCAGCGTTCGACATCGGCTTTATGGATCACGAATTCCGCATGTTGCAGCAGGGCATTCCGAAGACCGATACCTTCTGCACCATCACCGACAGCCTGTTAATGGCGCGTCGTCTGTTTCCGGGCAAACGCAATAACCTCGACGCCTTATGCAGCCGTTATGAGATAGACAACAGCAAGCGTACGTTGCACGGCGCATTGCTCGATGCCGAGATCCTGGCGGAAGTGTATCTGGCGATGACCGGTGGTCAGACGTCGATCGCGTTCCAGATGGAAGGTGATACCCAGAATAACAACTCAACGCAGGACATTCAGCGTATTGTTCGCCCGGCGACAACGATGAAAGTGGTTTACGCCAGCGAGGCAGAAGTAGCCGCACACGAAGCTCGCCTGGATCTGGTGGCGAAAAAAGGTGGCAGTTGTCTGTGGCGTACTGACGTGGAGTAACGCTGTTTTTTGCGTATAAAAAGGCGGTTGAGTAGCCTTTGCGTCGTGTTAGCTGAAAAACTGCGCAAACGGTTCATTTGGTAAGAAAAAGGCATTGACGCAATACTGACTCAACCGTAATATGCGCCTCGTTCCTCTCGAAAGAGAAGAACGGCGCGGAGCGGTAGTTCAGTTGGTTAGAATACCTGCCTGTCACGCAGGGGGTCGCGGGTTCGAGCCCCGTCCGTTCCGCCAACATTCAGAAGCCCTGAGTTAGCAATAACTCAGGGCTTCGTTGTTTTTACTCTTTGCTCAATTCGGCTTTGGCAAAGGTGACCGCCTGATTGGCCGCCCATTCGCGGCGGGCAATGATTCGATAACATCCCCCACCCAATGCAGCACCAATAAACCAACTGAAGTTTGCCACCTCATGCAAACCCGGTGTGAAGCTGATCGCCAGTCCAATTATCACTGCGGGTACCAGCGCCCAGATAGCATTTGGGTTGAACCCATTTTTGTACCAGTAGCGGCCCGTCGGTGTGGCGTTATACAAGTCATCGACATGCAATTCCCCCCGCTTGATGATGTAAAAATCCACCAACAAAATACCGAACAACGGGCCGATAAAGGCCGCCAGAACATCCAGCGTGTAATGAATCAACTCGGGCGACTGGAACAAATTCCACGGCGTGAGCAGGAATGAACCGACAGCGGCAATCATCCCGCCAGTACGGAAGCTGATTTTCTGCGGTGAGCAGTTAGAGAAATCAAACGCCGGTGACACAAAGTTGGCCACAATATTAATGCCAATAGTGGCCACTATCATGGTCAGCAACCCAAGGGCGACGGCAATATCACTGTCGAGGCGGGTGACCGTTTCGATGGGATCGGTGATGAGCTGCCCGAACAGCGGCAAGGTGCCGGAAACAATCACCACCGTCACCAGCGAAAATAACAGATAGTTGAACGGCAGCCCCCAACGGTTACCGCGTTGCACCTCGGCAAAGCTTTTGCCGTAGCGGGTAAAATCGCCAAAGTTAAGCAGTGGACCGGAAAAATACGATACCACCAGCGCAGTAGCCGTCAGCATTAGCCAGCCTTGTTCGCCGGCACTCAGATTTTTACTTGTTAGCGTGAGGGAAAGGTTGGAAAAACCAACGCGGTAAATAATCCAGCCCGCCAGCGCGAACATCACCACATAAACGGCCGGCCCGGCGATATCGATAAAGCGCTTAATGGCCTGCATGCCATGCCAAAACACCATTGCCTGCAATAGCCACATGGTGATGTAACAAAACCATCCAAGTTGCGATAGCCCAAGAAAATGCGGCAGAGTCATTGGCTCCAGCGACGGGAAGAATTTAAGCAGCGTCAGCATCAGCGCGTTGGACGCCAGGTAGGTTTGGATGCCATACCAGGCGAAGGCAATCATGCCGCGGATTACCGCGGGAATATTGGCGCCAAACACGCCAAACGCCTGACGGCTTAATACGGCGTAAGGCACGCCGCCAAGTTGGCTGGGTTTGGCCACCAGATTAGCGCAAAACTGTACGATGCAAATTCCCGCCAACAGGCAAATCAACACCTGCCAGCTCGACAGACCCAGAGCAAAGAAGCTGGCTGCCACCACATAGCCGCCCATACTGTGTACATCCGACATCCAGAAAGAAAAGATGTTGTACCAGCTCCAGTTCTGGTCACGCGTGGGTGCCAGGTCATCGTTGCACAGCTTGGGACTGTAGTTTTCATTAGGGTTTGGCATAAATCGTGCTCCTCTCAAGAACGTCACCCGGATGTCGTTATCTGTTTTTGGTAAAGCGTGCTGAGAGGGCTTTTGCAGGATCCAGGCCAAACTGTGCTTTCTTGTATACAAAATATCTATTTTTTGTATACGATTTGACTATCGAAGGGGACGAGGGGCAGAAAAATGATCGGTATGACGAAGGACGCCAGCGCCGTGTGGCACGGGCAACAGGCCACGTATTTCATTGAAGATAAAGACGATCATATTTATAACTCGCTGGTGAAAGCCATCGTCGAACACCGGTTGCTGCCCGGCAGTAAACTGCCGGAAGAGGCGCTGGCAGAAACCTTTGGTGTCAGCCGGACCGGCATTAGGCGGGTATTACAGCGCCTTGCCGCAGTGCAACTGGTTACCCAACTGCCCAAACGTGGTGCACAGGTGGCAACGCCGGGGCAGGACGAAGCTGCTCACGTTTTCCAAACGCGAAAAATGTTGGAGTGTGCCAACCTGCCGCAGGTGATTGCGCACTGCGGTGAAGGTCATATGTTGGCGATGGAAGAGATCGTGGCGCAGGAACAGCAGGCGCACCGCGATCAGGACGGGGCGGCGGCGATTCGCCTGTCGGCGTCGTTTCATGTGCAGCTGCAGGCCATTGCCGGCAATCAGGTGCTAACGGAGATGGTTTCGCTGCTCACACTGCGCTCATCCTTGGTGATCGCTGTTTACGGCTCTCCGTGGCAGCAAGGCTGTCGTTGCCATGATCACAGCGATCTATTGGCGTTGTTGTGTGCGAAGGACAGCGCAGCGTTGGTGGATCATCTGTCCCGTCATTTTGACGATATCGTGGCTAATTTACGCTTTGATCAAGGCACCCATGAGGTGCCGGATTTCGCCCATATTTTTGCTGCAACCGCATCACGGGAGGCGCGATGACCGTTTGCTGCATCATTCAGGTCATTAATCCGAATACCAGTCTGGCGATGACCGAAACCATAGCCGTTGCTGCCCGAGCGGCAGCGGCGCCGGGTACCGAGATTCAGGCAGTCTGTCCGCAAGCTGGGGCCCCGTCGATAGAAGGCCATTTTGACGAGGCTATCGCCGCCATCGGCGTATTGCAGCAGGTGAGGCTGGGCCGAGAAGCGGGTGTGAGCGGGCATGTTATCGCCTGCTTCGGCGATCCGGGCCTGCTGGCGGCGCGTGAATTGGCCAGTGCACCAGTGATTGGCATCGCTGAAGCAGCAATGCATATGGCGACGCTGGTGGCGACGCGTTTCTCTATCGTCACCACGCTGCCACGCACGCTGGTCATTGCACGGCATCTGCTACATCAATATGGCTTTGAACGGCACTGTGCTGCACTGCATGCCATTGATCTACCGGTGCTCGCGCTGGAAGATGGCAGCGGTCTGGCCCAGCAGAAAGTGCGTGAACAATGCATCCGAACAAAACAGCAGGACGGCAGCGGGGCGATTGTTCTCGGCTGCGGTGGTATGGCCGATTTAGCGCGAGAACTGACGCTGGAGTTGGGGATCCCGGTGATCGACGGCGTCAGCGCAGCGGTGAAGATGATCGAGTCGTTGAATGCACTCGGTCTAAGCACCAGTAAACACGGCGATCTGGATTTCCCACCGGCAAAATCTTTGTCCGGCATGTTTAGCGATTTTAACGGGTAATCAGCATAGGGAAACGGCGATGAGTGAATACCAGTTCAATAAAGATTACCCCCGTGATTTGATCGGTTACGGTGGGCAACCGCCCCATGCGCGTTGGCCTGGGCAGGCACGCATTGCAGTGCAGTTTGTCCTCAACTATGAGGAAGGTGCCGAAAACAACGTGCTGCACGGCGACGCCGGCTCTGAACAATTTCTCTCCGATATCATCGGTGCCGCCAGTTATCCCGAGCGGCATATGTCGATGGATTCGCTGTACGAATATGGTTCACGCGCGGGATTCTGGCGTATTTATAATGAGTTTCAGCGCCGCGGCCTGCCGTTGACGGTATTTGGTGTGGCGATGGCGCTGGCGCGCAACCCATTGGTGGTTGAAGCGATCAAAAACGCCAATTACGACGTCGTCAGCCACGGCTGGCGCTGGATCCATTACCAGCATATGGACGAAATTACCGAACGGCAGCATATGCAACAGGCCATCAGGGTATTGCGCGACCTGTTTGGCAAGGCTCCGCTCGGCTGGTATACCGGCCGCGATAGCCCAAATACCCGGCGGCTGGTGGTGGAACAAGGTGGTCTGATGTACGACAGCGACTATTACGGCGACGATTTGCCGTTTTGGACCGAGGTACAGTGCGCCAACGGAGAGAAAAAACCGCATTTGATCGTGCCTTATACCCTGGAGGCGAATGACATGCGCTTTGCCTCACCGCAAGGGTTTAACACCGGCGAGCAGTTCTTCACCTACCTGAAAGACAGCTTTGACGTGCTGTATGCCGAAGGGGCTGAGTCACCGAAAATGCTGTCGATCGGCATGCATTGCCGTTTATTGGGGCGTCCGGGCAAGTTTCGTGCGTTGCAGCGATTCCTGGATTATATCGAGCAATATGATCGCGTCTGGGTATGCCGGCGCCAGGATATTGCCGACCACTGGCTGGCACAGCATCCGTTCAAGAAGTAAAAAAGGGCCGATACGGCCCTGAATTTTCATGCCACCGAGAGGGTTCGGTGACCAACGGGATTTTGGCTCGGCCTGACAATGATCTCAATGTCATAGCCGAGACGGTTGAGGCATTCCATCAACTTTTTTTCCGACATATTGAAGAACTTACCGTTATACAGTGCGGAGACACGCGCCTGCGGCAGGTTCATGCGTTTACCGGCTTGGTTCTGATTGAGGCCAAGTTGCTTGATGGTACTGATGATCTGAATAGCGAAGTCGGCTTTTAGTTGCAGATTGTCGGCATCAGGCAGATTTAAATCGGCAAAAACGTTATCCGAGCCAAGCTCAAAATCATTTTCGTCATACGTTGCCATTTTTCATGTCCTCATAAACCTGTTTGGCTCTATTAAGGCGAGACTTGATGAGTTCAATATCCGCTTTAGGCGTCGCTACGCCTGTCTTGGATTTTTTCTGAAAGCAGTGCAACACAAACAAGGTATCCTCAAATCGTAGAGTATAAACCGCGCGGTAAGTATTACCGTCGTGGTCTTCAACGATTTCCAGTACTCCTGCGCCTTGAAACCCCTTGAAACCCCTTGAGCACCTTTACGCCAGGGGGCGTTAATCCTGCCTGTGCACAATGAAGGGAAAAACCGACGGATTTTATGACTTCATCCGGCAGAGAAAGCAGATCTTTTTTACTGCTGGCGATCCATACTAACCGTTTTACCCGGTGTGCATCCATGAACGATCACTCCTTGATCATATATTGGAATTATTACACAACTGATATAAATCGGCAATGTGGCAAGGGGATTGGGCGGAGTGGCCTCCGCCCGAAGGATCAGAACAGGACGGAGTAGTTCAGACCAAAGGTGCGGCCGCGGCCTTTATAGCTGTATAGCTCTGGTGAGCCGTAGGTTGGGCTATAAAGGATAGGTGCACGTTGGCCCCATACCGTGGTGTACTCCCTGTCCAGCAGGTTCTCTACGCTGAAACTGAGTTTACCCACCGGCAGGGCATAGCTACCGAGGAAGTCGATGGTGTTGTAGCCATCAATTTTGCGGCCCTGGGTGGAGCCGGCTTTGGTGTAATCGCCGTCATCCGACACGTCAAAGGTCTGTTGTGATTGCAGACGCAGGTTCCAATCGCCCGGCGCCCAGCCGACATAGGCGGTCACTTTCGATGGGCTGGCGGTATCCACCACCAACTTTTTCCATTCGCCGTTGACCTTGGTCTCAGAGCGAATGACGTTGAAGTTGGTACCGGCACTCCAGTCGCTGTCTTCGAAGAAGTAATCGACCGCGCCTTCCACCCCGTAGATACGGCGTTTGTCCGAGTTGACGTTAATCGTCATGTCGGTCTTGTTGATCGAAATGCTCTTATCGGACAGGGAATAGTAGCCGGCGATCTGCGTGCGCAGGTTATCACCGGTATAGCGCCAGCCAAGCTCATAGGAGTTAACCTTGATGCCTTCCAGCTTGGAATCACCCACGTTGACGCTTTTGTTCAACTGATAGTGGCCCTTGTTCAGTGAATAAGTGCCGTTGCCGTAATATTTGCCCGGATCCGGGATCTCGTAACCCTGTGAGAAGTTGACCCAGGTTTGTTGGCGTTCGGTGAGATGTGCTAACAGGCCGGCGTTGAACAGGGCGTTGTTATAGTCAGTTTTCCCTCCAGGGATCGCGTCCGCGGAGGTCGCACCGCCGGTGGCGATGGCCTGCTGTTGGCTATAACCGACAAAGTCGTCAATCTTGTTTTCGGTGTACTGATAACGGACGCCGCCGCTCAGCGTAAAGATTGGGTTGATGTCGTAGCTGGCCTGCAGGAATGAAGCCAGGTTGGTGGTGCTGTAGCCAGGATAACGCCCGGTGTTATAAGCATTTTGCAGATCCATACCGCCGGACTGCTGCGCTTTTGCCAGATTGAAGAACTGCTGGTTGGAGTTGAACGTCTCATGCTCGGCGTCGATGCCGTAGGTCAACGTCAGGTCGTCGATTGGCTTACTGTTCAGCGTCAGCTTGCCACCGTAAAAGTCGGTCTTCTGCTGTGAAGCCCCAATGCTGCTGACGTAATAGTTTGGTGCTTTGCCCGCCAGCGTCGGGAACGGGTAAAAAGTCAGTGACTCATCGCGGTAATAGACCTGCGCAACCAGATCCTGCCCGAGGAAGTCGGTATTGGAGTATTGCAGGTTGATCAGATGACGTTCGGTACCCGGAATACGATCTGAATTGAGGTTACCGCTGTTGTACGCCTTGGCGTTGCCGGTTACCGCCGCGAAATTTTCTCCAAGGAACAGGCCGTGGTCGCCGTCGGACTGGCTTTTGTAATACTGAGTGGTCAGCTGCAACTGCTGGTGGTCGTCGATGTTAATGGTGCCGGTACCCATCACGTCGAGACGGTCAGAATACTGCAGGCCAGTCTGGGTATTGTCGATCAGGACTTCATTGCCCTTACCATCGTACCAACCGCCATAGCGCTGATAAGAAACCGACAGACGGCCTGAGGCATTATCATTGCCGCCGCTGACGGCCGCCGCTACGTTCTCGTCGTGGTCAGTATGGCCGCCAAAGCCGGTTTTGCCGCCGATTTGCAGTTCGACCTGCTGCTCTTTCTGGCCTTTTTTTGTGACGATGTTGATCAGACCACCGGTACTGCCGCCGCCGTAGAGCGAGGTGGCACCGGAGATGACTTCAATGTGGTCAATATTGAACGGGTCAATCGAATCCAACTGGCGGCTGTCGCTGCGTGAAGAGTTCAAACGCACGCCGTCGATCATCACCATCATTGAACGACCGCGCAGGTTCATGCCGTAGTTGGTGCGCCCCTGGCCGCTAACGTCCATGCCAGGGATCAACTGTGCCAGCATGTCCTTGATCTCTTTACCACCCTGAACCTGTTGCTCAATTTCCTGGCTTTCAATCACCCAGGTGGTTTGTGCCATTTCTGCCACCGTACGGTGGGAACGGCTGGCTGAGACGACCATTTGCTCTTCGTTTTTTTGTTCTTCTGCCCAAGCCGCCGCGGGTGCGAGCATCGCCAGCAGGCAAGGATTTAATACCCAGAGGTGTTTGCGTTTCATCGTTATGGACCTGTGTTTCCCGTATTGGTGTGTATACCCGTCATCTTTCAAGCTGCTGCGTTGTTACCTGCACTCACTCACCCCAGTTACTTACCTTTAGTAAGCGCCTGGGGATGAGTGAGCTGGTCGCCTGGCTGCAACTTGAAAGCTATAAGGTAGAGTTAAAACTCGGTGTAATTGAGCATGACGTGATCGGCGCGGGCTGGTGTGCCCGGCTGCCGACTGCGCCATTGGATCACAGCCGGGGTGGACGTTAAATCGAACTGGTCGCGTCCTAAAGCCCGGTTGAGAATACGAGCCGATCGCCAGGCCATCAGGCTGAGCTGGGGTTCGGCGATGCCGTGACTGTGCATACCGGCGTTAACGGCAAACAGGCAGTTTTCCTTGGGGCCTTCCCACTCCAGGCTGAAGTCTGGGGCCACAGAGTACTGGTCATCGGCGGTGGTCAGTAGGCGGTTTGCCAGCGGTTCAAGGAACGCAGGGCGATCCTGCTGGTAGCCGGTGGCGAAGATCACCACGTCGGTATCGAAGGTTTCCCGGCCCTGATCGAGATGGTGATGCGTGACCAACTGCCAGCCGTTGCCTGCGGCCTGTATCGCTGCCAGAGAGCGGCTTGGCAAAAGATGTGCCCAAGGTTTTTCACGCAGCACTTCAAACTGGTGATACATCGCACGGTAAATCGCTAATAGCGAGTCGCTGGTGATGCCGTCAGAGGTCATCTTCTGCTCGGTCAGCATGCGTTGCTTGGCGCTGTCGTTTAGGCCGTAGAAGTCGTCAACGTAGTCTGGGGTGAAGTACTCGTTGGCGAAGGCGGCTTCGTCCAAAGCATTATAGTTGTTGCGGCGTGAGATCCAGTTCAACTGGGCTGGCTGGCCCCACTCGGCGCGAAAAATATTGAGGAACAGATCCGCACCGCTCTGGCCACCGCCGACGATGGTGACACGCTTACCGGTCAAGTCTGGATTGCGCAACGTCATTTCACTGGCGTGGAAGCAGCGGTCGTTTTGTTCGGTGACACAGTCCGGCAGCTTGATGCGTTTGCCGATGCCCAGACAGACGTGGCGTGCCCGATAGGTTGCACGTTGGGTGGTGACGACAAATTGGCGCTGCTGGTCGTCAAAGTCCACGCTTTGAATGTCTTGGCTGAACTCAAGCGACTTTAAACCATTGGCGGCCCAGTCCAGGTAGTCGGCGAACTCTTCACGCGACACCGTGCGCATCTCGGTGGTCAGGAAACGGTAAAATTTCTTCCGCTTTACCAGATAGTTAATAAAGCTGTAGGGGTTGGTCGGCGATACCGCACTGACCAGGTCTTTCAGGAAACTGGTCTGCATATGGCAATCAGGCACCATCATGCCGGGATGCCAGGAAAAATGAGGTTTACGCTCGAGGAACTTAGCGTTAAAACCGGCGACTTCACTGCCGAGCGCGGCAATGCTGAGGTTGAACGGGCCGATGCCAATGCCGATGAAATCCAGGGGCTGATTCATTGGGCAAACTCCTTGGTGACCAGGTAAAGAGGGTTATCCAGATCCTGCAGATAGTTTGGCAACATGCGGCTGCCACCGTCCTGTTCTGAATAGGTGAGTTTCACCGGGTTGAGCACCACGCGAATGATTTGTGGCTTAAACAGATCAAAGAGAGCAAAGCGTTCTGCCATGTCGGGGTGTTGAGCCATGTAGCTGTTCAACACCTGCGCCAGCAGTTGATAGAAACGGGTTTCACTGATCCCACAGGCTTGCATCAGCGGCGAAATAAAACGCAGCACAGTGACGAAATGCCCGGTTTGCAAGTCATGGATCAGGTAGTCGGCAGACAGACGTACGGTGACATCCTTCACGACGTTTGGTAGCGATGCCGCTTCAGGGAAGTCTTGATCCACCAGGCGCATATCGCCCTGGAAGTCTTTTAACAGCACGCGCTGCGGCACATGGTCCTTCATCACCAGCGTGATATTCTGGCCGTGGGCGATCAACGCCACGCCGTAGCGGCACATCAGGTGATACATAGGCACCACCGTCACACTGAACATTTGCTGCAACCAAGCCTCGGCGCTCAGGCCGGAACGGGCGATATAGGCGGCGATCAGTGGTTGGCCGTGGTTGTCCGTTTCCATCAGCGTCGCCATCAAAATGGCTTGTTCGCCTTCCTGCAGATAGCAAGACGGGTTCTCACGCCAGATCACCCCAAGCATTTCCTGATACCGATAGGGGGCTTTGGCCAAAGAGGCGTAGGTTGGGTGTGTCATATAGCCTGCCGCCGGTTCGCCAAGGATCTCGGCGCCGCTGCCCTGCAGCGTGCTGTCTTCGGTAAATATCTGCTGTAACCAGCGCGAGGCGGCGGGTCCGGCGCTGATGTATTTACCCGGGATCCCGCGATAACACGAGGTGTTGTAAATGGTCAGCGGCAACTTAATGTCGAATGCGGAGCGGCGGCTGATGTTGGTCAGGGTACGCAACGATTGCTGTGCCAAATAGCGGTCGCCGAATTCACCCAGCTCCACCAATTCGCCTTCGGCCAGCTGCGGCAGGAAGTGCAGGGCAATCTTTTGCTGCCACTGCCACGGATGCAGCGGCACCGGGATCCAATCATGGGTCAGTCTCAGCTCGCGCCAACGGCGGTCAAAGCGCTGGCGTTCAGCGTAATCCATCGCACTGCCAAGCAGATTTTCCAGTGGATACTCTTCATCAGCACACCAGACGAAGCTACCTCGCTTGGCTGCAACCCAGTGCAGGCGGAACTGCCCCTGATACTCGGGCGCATACTGCTGTAAGGCGGTCAGCCCCCAGCCGCGGCGACCTTTGTTAAACACAAACTTGGGATGCCCGGCCAGCAGACATTGCAGCGCATCGGCGTCCAGCGCAATCAAATCCTGTGCGCTCATGCCATGACGGGCGGAGAGTAACTGCATATCGCCGCGCAGCGTGGCGTACAGATCTTCCAAATGCTCGGCGATCTGCGCATCGTCCATTTTCAGCACCTGCGCTAACTGACGCAGCGTCTGGTCGGCAGCTAACGGCGTTTGATCGCAAACCAGCGTAGCCGGATCGATATGCAACCAACCCCAGATACCGCGTTCAGCGCTAAAGCTATAGTGGGCGTCGCCTAACGTGATGTGCCATTGCCCGTCGTGCTGATTGGCATGCAGCGTGCGCTCGTATTCCAGCTCGGCAAGGATCTTGGCGATCATTTGGCGGTTAACGCGCTGCCAGTCGACATAATCTGTGGTGATCATACTGAACCCCCCCGAAAGAATTCATCACGCTGATTTATGATCAAGCGTGAACGCTTATGCGGGAAATCAAACTCTTTGACGGTGTGGTAACCCGCGGCCGGCAGATGACGGAACAGGCGCTGGTTATCCGCGCGTGGCTCCGCAACGACCCTTGTGGTGCGTGGCTCGTCCAGATAGAGATAATGCGTCAGGCCACGTAGCCAACTGCGGATGTACTGCGCGCCGCGGCAGTCTTCTTCACCGACCAGCATGTGCAGCCCGCGGTCGAACGGCTGCCAGCGGTAGTGACGCCCGATACGGTCCTCCGGCGCCCAATAGACTTCGAAATAGCCGAATGGGCGATCGTCAAAGCAACCCAGTAGTGGGTAACAGTAGCTGGAGTCCAGTTGACGCTGCAGGTAGGCAGCCTGGGTTTCCAGTGGGCCGCTCATTTCCCAAAATGCGTCGACGCGAGGTGAGTTCATCCAGCGGGTGAACTGTTCGGCGTCGCGTTCCACTTCTGGCAGGCGGAAGCTCAACGTTTTCTTCAACTGCGGATCGTAACGGCGATACACCTCGCCGCTGGGCCGTGCCGGGCGTTGCGGGAACCACAGGCCACGTTCGGCGTCATACTGCATCTTCCCTGACGCAGTGTGGCGTTCGGCACCTAGCCACAATGGCAGTTGATAAAAGGTGTCGCGATCCAGGTAATCACTGCTTGCCAAGGTAAATAGCGCCTGAGCCTGCGGTTCTTCGCACCATTGCGCGTAGGGCAGGGTAATACCGCTAAGTTGGGGGGCCGCGATCAGTAATTGATCCAGCGCCTGCACTAACCAGCCCTGCGGCAGTGGTCCCGGGTAGTGCAGCACGGCACTGCCGTCCAGCCCCAGCCCGAGTTGCAGCTCCTTTTTCAACTGCTCGCAGCGAAAACCGCTGCCGGCATGCATCAGTTTGGCGTGCGGCATCATTGGGTAGCCCCCAGGCGCAGCGGGTTGACGAAGTCGAAGTAAATCACCGCCGGATCGACGATGGTATTTTCGTTATGGTCGTGCAGGTAACAGAAGAAATTGCCTTTGCAGTTCCAATGGTTGCTGTCGAGCACGTAGTCAAGGCACAGGGTATTTTTGGCGTTGGCCCGCAGGCCGCTCAGTGCATCGCGCACCCGGGCCATCAGCTGTTCTTCACTGTCGAAACCGGCCGCCGCCAGCGCAGCGGTGACCGCCAGGCTGGAGTTCACCAGGAGGTAGTAAGGGAAGTAACGCAGCAACTGCTGTTCGCTGAAGCGGTTTTCCGCATCGGCCTCGCCAATCTCTTCCAACCACGGCCCAGCGTCGCGGGTAAAGCCGCTGCCCTGACAGTCGCGGTACAGCATCCCGATCGGCAGGTCCTGCTGCATCTCTACCAAAATGTTTTGCTGGTGGGCCAAAAGCACCAGTCCGTAATCGGCTTCGGTGCTGAACAGCGGCAGTAAGACGTGTTGGCAGTAAGCATCCAGCCAGGTATGGGCGGCCTGCTGCAGTGGCAAGTTCAGGCGAGTGGCTAAACGGCGCACTGCCGCAGCCAGCAAGCTGTCGCCGCCGTCCGGTGCCGCTTGGGTCAAGGTCACCAGCACATTGGTCTGGTTTTCTGGTTGGTCGAACAGCAGATTATCGCGCAGTGCCATCAGGCTTTCTTCCTGAATCGTCCCGTCCGCAGAGCGCAGACCGGCCCAGCCGTCTTCCTGCATCACACGGAAGGTTGGATAACGTGCCTGCAATTGCTGCCAACGTGGCGTTTGTGCCAAACGGGCCAAACGGATGCCGCGTTTCACTTCTTTTACCGACAGGGTTCGCACCGAGTTGGTCAGGCGTACGCTGAGGGAGAACTTGATCATGTCGCGGTTGCTGGCGCTGTACAGCGAGCGCGAGGAACTGGTTGGTAACCAGCGTTCACCGGCTTCGCCCAGATCGCGCAGCAGCCCCTGAGCCACCAGATCCTGGCACCAGACTTGCGTCAGCAAATGGTCGGCTTGCCACGGATGCATCGGCAACAACCAGACGTCATCGGTAAAGTGCGCCAGCAACTGCGGGGCACTTTCGGCAGCAAAACGCTGCAGGCGTTGTTGCAGTGTCAGATTAAGACTATCACCGCACAGGTGGCGTTTATCGACAGCAAACCAACGTAGCGGGAAACGGGCACCAAAGTCTGGCAGATAGCGGCGCGCCTGCTGCTCATTGAATGGCTCGTGGGATTTTGGTGCCGGGTGGAAGGCGTGGCCGACCAGCAGGCCCTGTTCCGCTTGGGCAAAATTCAATGGCTTGTCGCGCAGCGCAGGCCAGTCCAGGCGAACAGTGATCGCCTGTTGGGTATTATCATGACTTTCCAGCACACGCTGACGGAAGCGGGCTACCACGTCATCCGACAATTCACCTTTCACCGCCGGTTTCTCCAGCAACAGAGTGACCAGTTGCTCTATGCTCAGCGCCACGCCAGCCCCATCGTCCTGCTGATGCAGACGTGCCGGGAACAGATATTGGTGATGCTGAGTGGGGGAGGTATGGCGTAACGCGATGCGAATAGCCTGAGAAGACGAAAGTGGAATGTGGAGTTGTGGATACTGTTGGTGGCTGGCTGGCGGAACGATTTGCCAGTCCCGAGTTTCACGCATCAATGCGTTGAGAAAACATTGTGCAGCCACGTCGGTCGTCGCGGTTTCAAACTGGATTGTCATGATCCCATTTCACTGTTTGAATCAATTGAGAATGATTCTTATATCAATAATATTTATTGTTATCAATCGTCCTATGATACAATTTTTCAATGAATTGAACATAACCTTATAATTTTATTAACGGTAAATTTACGTTTGATGCCTATTTACTCTCCCCCTAAATCACCGACAATTGGGAATACGTCTCCTTCCAATTGGCCTTTGGCGCTGTGTGCCGGGCTGTTGGGCATCGGGCAAAACGGCCTGCTGGTGGCATTGCCGGTGTTGGTGAGCATGACTCAATTGTCGCTTTCAGTCTGGGCCGGGCTATTGACGCTCGGCTCAATGCTGTTTCTGGTCGGTTCGCCGTGGTGGGGTCGGCAGTCTGAAATACGGGGCTGCAAGTTTGTGGTAACCATGGCATTAGCAGGGTATTTGTTCAGTTTCGCTTTACTGGCATTGGCCGTTTGGGGGTTGTCTGCCGGTTGGCTTTCACCGATGGTGGGGCTAGGTGGACTAATCGTGGCGCGGATTATCTATGGGCTGACGGTATCCGGCATGGTGCCTGCCAGCCAGACCTGGGCTTTGCAGCGTGCAGGTTATGAACAGCGCATGTCGGCGCTGGCGACCATCAGTTCTGGCCTGAGTTGTGGGAGACTGCTTGGACCATTGTGCGCGGCATTGGCGCTGTCGATTCATCCTATGGCGCCGCTGTGGCTGATGGCGATTGCCCCCTTAATCGCCTTGCTGGTGGTGTGTCGCCAGCAAAACGATCCTCCGTTGCCGCCGGTTGCGCATCAGCAAAATCGGCTGCGTCTCAATATGGCACCTTATTTACTGTGCGCGTTGTTGTTGGCCGCGTCGGTTAGCCTGATGCAATTGGGGCTTGCACCGCATTTGACGCGTCTGTTTAGCCACTCCGCCACGACCGTCAGCCATCATGTGGCGGTATTGCTGAGCGTAGCGGCAGCCTGTACGTTGTTGGCGCAGTTCTTGGTGGTGCGTCCACAACGCTTTAGCGCACCGCAGCTACTGCTGATTGCGGCAGTATTGATGGTGGTGGGATTGGGCTTGATGTGTGCTCAACCCTTGGCACTATTTTACACCGGCTGCGCGCTGGCCTCTTTTGGTGCAGCGATGGCAACGCCGGGTTATCAGTTGATGTTGAACGACAAATTATCCACCGGCAAAGGATCTGGCGCGATCGCGACCAGTCATACGTTGGGTTACGGTCTTAGCGCACTGATGGTTCCGGTAGTAGCAAAGTTTTATGGTGAGTCGCAGCTGATCGCGGCGGCTCTGACGATGGCGGTTCTGCTGGGTGGCATCAGCGGCTGGCTGTGGCGCCAGCATCGCATCAGCGTAAAGTCTGCGGGAGAGTAAAGACATGTCCGGCGTATCAAGCTATAGAATTTTTGATATCACACTGAAAGTAAAAGAGAACGTATCGCCTTCCTTGCTGCGCTGCGTTTTCGAGGGACCGGACGTCCATCGCATGAAGCTGGAAGCGCCGGATCAGCGCATCAAACTGTTATTCCCGGCGGAGGAGGGGCAGATCTTGCGTCTGGAAAACAGCGACGACTGGTATCGGGACTATATGGCGATACCGAAA
Organism: Serratia sp. CoH_122_TC_1; assembly: GCF_058191755.1. Classification (NCBI taxonomy): domain Bacteria; kingdom Pseudomonadati; phylum Pseudomonadota; class Gammaproteobacteria; order Enterobacterales; family Yersiniaceae; genus Serratia; species Serratia sp. CoH_122_TC_1. Next base: position 257,053 of record NZ_JBXWLA010000007.1, on the reverse strand, counting down.
GCGCAGCGCCCGGTGATGCGCACCTATACGCTGCGTGCCTTACGCGTCGAACAAAACCAAATGGACGTCGAATTTGTGCTGCATGGTGTGAATGGGCCAGCCTCTGCCTGGGCGACGCAGGCCAAACCGGGAGATACTCTTCAGACGGTGGCACCCAATGCTGATTTTGACGGTGACAGCGGTGGCTACGAATGGTCACCGCCGAGTGCGTTACAACAGGCTCTGCTGATTGCCGACGAAACGGCCGTGCCGGCGGCGATGGGGATTCTGGAACAGTTGGCGCAACGGGCCAATCCGCCGCGAGTGCAGGCGTTCTTCGAGGTGCCGGTGGCGGGCGACTGCCTGAACATGGACCGTTTCCCCTTTGCCGAGGTGTACTGGTTACCGCGTGACGTCGGGCATCAGCAGGTGCAGGGTACGCTGCTGGTGGAGTCGGTGCGCCAGCGGGTGAATATTCCTGAGTCGGCACGTGAACAAGCGCAGTCGCTGGCGGAAAATAGCCTGGGAGGCGATTTGTTGTGGGAACGTGCAGAAGGCGCGAAAAGCTTCTATGCCTGGGTCGCAGCGGAGTCTTCAGCGGTGAAGGCTTTACGCCGTTACCTGATTGGTGAGCGCGATCTGGATCGATCCACCGTTAACTTTATGGCGTATTGGTGTTGAGTTAATCCATCAATAACCGGCTTCACTTTGGTGACGCACCGCCAGCAGAACTGCGGTGCGACCATCAAAATGATACAACGCGATATAGCCGCTGCCGCCGAAGTCGATCGGCCATTCCCTAAATTCAATCTCCATATCATCAACCGGCCGACCGGCCTGTGGATGATGGGCCAATATATTGCTACGTATGGTGGTAATAGCTCTTTGAGCCGCATGACGATCTTTTGCCGCCAGAAATCGGTACAGTCGCTGTATATCAAGCAGGGCTGCAGGCGTCCATATCAGTTGTGGCACTCCGGTATCTCCGTATCGTCACCTTTTTCCAGGTTGGTGAGCCAACTGTTAGCCTCATCCTGAGTCAGATGTTTACCATTGGCCTGATAGGTTTCCCACGCCTGCAGCGCATCTTTGCGTAGCGCTTCGCGCTTTTCTTCTCGCTCGACGTATTCGCGGATCGCCTCACGCATAATCCAGTGCGTACTCCGCTGACGTGTGGCCGCGATGTGTTGCACCCGTTGTTTAAGCTCATCATCAATTTTTATCGATGTAGCAGTAGTCATAAGTAGCCTCAATTAATTAAAGGTAATACCTTTAGCGACTATAAGACTGCGCATGCCATGTTGTCCAATTTTTGTGCGATGTGATTTAACTGGCCATCAAACTCACGTGCGCTGCTACAATACGCCAGCCGCAGGGCAGTTTGGCCCAGGTTTGCATTTGGCGGCCGATGCGTTCGCTGCCTGGACGGCGGAATTCGGTGCTGGCTACCGCCATATCGTCACCGTAGGTGGTGATGACGGTGTTTTCCAACACGCGGTCCAGCCCTTTTGATGGGCGCTGCAGGCGGAAATCACGGATCTGATCGATACCGTACAAATTCTCCGTCGCGCCATAACGGACGGTGCGTCCATCGTGCCAGAACAGCTCATCCAATACGTCAATATCATTGCTAATCAACGCCTGCTCATAGCGATAAAAGGCGGCGTTCACCTCTGCCAATACCGCTGGGCGATCAATATGGTCACTCTTCATCTGTTAATCCTGTTTGCCCGGTAAAACACAGGCCGCCACGCCGCGTTGTTCCAGCGCGAAGGCGGCGCGCAGTGCCAGATCCTCCCGCCACGGCGGGGCGATCAACTGTAGACCAATTGGCAGGCCAGAGGCCGTTTTCAGCGGTACTGTCACCACCGGCAAGCCAAGGAAGGAAATAGGTTGTGTCAGCATCCCCATATTGGCACGAATGGGCAGATCGGTTCCGTTGATGCGCATGGTTTCCTGGCCAATGAGCGTGGCGCTGCACGGGGTTGCTGGGGCAATCAAAATGTCCCAGTGTTCAAACAAGGGCAATACCTGCTGCTGGAAATGGGAGCGGAAGCGTTGTGCCTGCACATACCAAGCGGCAGGCAGCATAGCGCCGGCCAACAAGCGCTCACGCGACAATGGCTCAAAGCGTTCAGGTTGGCTACGCAGCAGTGGCAGGTAGTGATTACCGCCCTCGGCTGCGGTGAGTATAAACGCGGCAGAACGTGCCAGTTCAGCCTGTGGCAATTCGACGTCGGCGATGGCTTCAAGTGCCTGAGCGACCTGCTGAACCGCCGCTTTTGCGTCGTCATCGCACCAATGCTGGAAATACCCTGCCAGCACTGCGCAACGTAGCCCTTGTTGTCCACGCGACAGCAAAGACTCGGTTTGGGTGATCGGTTTATCCGCCTGGAAGCGATCGTCGATGTCGGTGCCTTGCATGACGTCATACACCGTTGCCAGATCGCGGACCCGGCGTGCAAAGGGGCCAACATGATCCAGACTGGCGATAAAGGGTTGGCTGCCACTCCGCGACAGGCGACCGAAAGTGGGTTTCAGGCCAAAGATACCGCACAACGAGGCGGGCACACGTATTGAACCGTTGGTATCGCTGCCGAGCGAAAATGTCACTAACCCGGCCGCGACTGCCGCCGCTGAACCGCCGGAGGAGCCGCCGGCAATGCGTGTGGTGTCGTGTGGGTTGCGCGTCGCGCCGTAGTGGCTATTTTCGGTGGTGAAGCCGTAGGCATAGGCGTCCATATTCAGCATGCCGGAGAGCAGCGCACCTTGTGCTGCCAGTTTACTCACCACCCAGGCATCCTGTTTTGCGGGCGGGTTATCGCTGAACAGGCTGGCACCCGCTAAGGTGGTTTCTCCTGTGACATCGAACAGGTTTTTCACCGCATAGGGAATGGCTGCCAAAGTCGGCAGTACCTGGCCCTTGGCACGAATGCGATCAATATGATCGGCTTCGCTCAGCATTCGTTCGCGGGTGATGTGGGTGTAGGCATTCAACGAAGGATTGAGATCATCAAGACGTTCCAGCGTGTGCTGGGCGATCTCACGGGCAGAAATCGCACCCTGATTCAGAGCGGCGCGGATCTCGGCGATCGACAGTTCGCTTAACGGATTCATGCTCGATATACCCCGGCAATTTCCAGACGCTGATCGAGCGGCAAAGCCATCAGCGGTTCGGCCATCGCCGCGATGCGGTTGTACTGGGTCAACAGTTCCTGGCGGCGCACCTCATCCAGCTCCAGGGCCAATACGGCTTCCATCTGGCGGATATAGGCTGCCCAGTCTGTGGGGAGTGAGTTGTTCATTGTGTCCTCTTCTAGATAGAGCGGTTAGAAGCCAGCGGCGCTGCCGTTGCTGCGTGGATCAAAAGCGCCTTCAAGCATGCCGTTAGTATGGCGAACAATGGCCCCGGCGTGGCCGACGGCTTCGCTAAAATCAGGCAGCAGTTCCACATCGTGTCCGCGTTGGCGTAAATAGGTCAGGGTTTCCTCAGAGAAGCGTCCTTCAAGCTTCAACGAGTCGGAGCTTTCGCCCCAGGTGCGGCCGAGTAGCCAGCGTGGCGCACTGATCGCCTGTTGCAGCGGTAAACCCTGCACTACATAGCGGACAAATACGGCCGCCTGAGTCTGCGGTTGACCGTCTCCGCCCATGGAGCCGTACACCAGGGTGCGCCCGTCATACAAACGTGCAGCCGCCGGGTTTAAGGTGTGGAAGGGTTGTTTGCCGGGGGCCAGTGCCAACAGGTGGGCCGCATCCAGACTGAAAGAGGCCCCGCGGTTTTGCCACAGCACACCACTTTGCGGCAGCACCACGCCACTGCCGAATTCGTGGTAAATGCTTTGGATAAAGGACACCGCCAGACCGCTGCTGTCCATCACGCCCATCCAGACGGTATCGCCGGGGCCTTTACCTTTCCCCCAGAGAGCGGCCTGCTGGGGATCGATGCGTTGGGCCAGCGCATCCAGATGCTCGTTTGTCAGCAATGCTTGTGGATCTTGCGTCATATGCCGCGGATCTGTGATGAATTGATCGCGCAGGCTGAATGCCAGCTTGGTGGCTTCAACAATTCCATGCACGACGGCACCTTCGCTGCGGCTGGCAAGCGGTAGCCGGTCGGTTAACCCGAGGATCGCCAACGACACGAGACCCTGAGTCGGGGGCGTCAGGTTAAAGATCTCGCCTTTCTGATGCTCCAGCCGCAAGGGGGTACGACGGCGTGGTCGATAATCTGCCAGATCCTGCGCGGTGAGTGGCATGCCGAGCTTAGCCATATCCGCCGCCATACTCTGTGCCAGTGGGCCGCGATAGAAACTGTCCAAACCCTCTTCGGCCAGCGTAATCAGCGTGTCCGCCAGCTGCGGCTGGCAAAAACGTTGCCCGGCGTGAGGTATTTCGCCGTGCGGCAGGAAGGTGCAGGCAAAGTCTTCCAAATCCGCCAGTTCGTGATATTTGCTCCGCGTGGCAGCCTCTTGCGAGGCGGTGACCGGAATGCCATCTGCGGCATAGCGAATGGCATCGGCCAGCAGGCGTGGGAGCGGTAATTGTTCGCCGCCCAGTTCGACCGAATAATCCAACGCTTCCTGCCAGCCGCCAAGGGTCCCCGCGACAGTCAGTGCCGCTTTGGGGCCTCTATGCGGAATGTGGCTTTCGCCGGCGTAAAAATCCAGCGTCGCCAAAGAGCCGGCTGCACCGCTGGCATCGATCGCCACCGGATCGCCCTGTGGCGGGACGATCAACCAAAAACCGTCACCCCCCAAACCGTTCATATGTGGGTAGACCACGGCGATAGTGGCGGCAGCGGCGACCATCGCTTCAATTGCGTTTCCGCCTTCACGCAATACCGCCAGTGCACTTTCGCTGGCGAGGTGATGCGGCGTGACGGCCATGCCCAATGGCGCAGTGTTGCTGTTAATCATTTCTTGGCCCTTGTTTGAAGTCAGCATCTGCCTTAAACACAAGCAAGAGACGTTCCATGTTTTCGTGAAGGGCAATAATCGCTTGCCAGCAGGTAGCTTGAGCGTGCTATGTTCCGCTGAAACAAAGGTTACAACCCCGTCCTATTTCACATTGCCGCGGCGTTGACTTCTGCGCCCACCCCCAGTCACTTAACTGACTGAGCTTCTGGGGATTGCTCGGTTGCCACCGGGCTGCACGTTGATAATTATGGGGGACAGCAGGAGCAGGAATGAAGCAGATAGACGAACGCTTGCGCGGTGAATATCCGCAGCTCACGCCGCAGGAACAGCGGGTGGCTGACTTTATTTTCGATCACTTTGATGACCTGATCAGCTACAACAGCGCTGAGCTGGCGCGCCTGAGCGGCGTGTCCAAAGCCACGGTCAGCCGCCTGTTCAAACGCCTGGGCTACCCGAGCTACCGTACTATGCGCGACGAATTGCGCACCTTGCGCCAAAGCGGTATGCCCTTGACGGATAATCGTGATGCGGTACAGGGCAACACCTTGTTGGCGCGGCACTACAAACAGGAAATGGCTAATCTCACCCACTGGGTGAACCACATGGATACCCATCAGTTCACGGCGGTGATCGCCGCTTTGGTGAAGGCGCGGCGCGTAGTACTGATGGGGTTTCGCAACAGCTACCCGGTCGCGATGCACCTGCGCCAGCAGCTGATGCAAGTCCGTGAGCAGGTCCTACTGGTGCCGCAACCTGGCCAGACGCTGGCAGAAGAGCTGGTTGATTTGGATAAACGGGATGTGGCCGTGGTGGTGGCTTTCCGCCGCAGGCCGCGGCAGTTGCGGGCATTGCTGACGCAGCTGCAGGGGCAACAGGTACCGACGCTGCTGGTGTGCGAGCCTCAAGCACAGGCGTTGATCCCGTTGGCGAGCTGGCATCTGGCGACGCCACTTGATAGCGTTTCTGCTTTCGACAGTTATTCCGCAGCCATGAGCCTGGCGAATCTGCTGAGCAACGCCTTGCTGCACGAGACGCTGGCGCAAGGGCGTCAACGCATTCACCAGATCGCAGATCTGTATAGCGATTTGGACGAGCTGGAGCAGCGCTGATCTCAGCGCTATTTTGGTGCTTTCGCACTTTGATGGTGCGTTATTTTCCCGTTTGATGGATGAGCCTTGCCCTGTCCATGGCAGGCTAATCCCCCTCCTGATGCCCTCACTGACGGGCAGTCATACCAAACATTCCCAATACCGTGAATTGGCACATTAGTTGCAGAGTGATAATCAAAGAATCTTTTGTTTCATCATTTCACCATCGGGGATAATCTATGAACTTCAAGAAAATCGGGGTAGCGGCGTTAGGTGCGGTGTTGTTGATGGCGCAGGCCGCAACGGCGATGGCGGATCAACTGCAAGAAATCCAGCAGCGCGGCGTGTTGCGGGTCGCAGTACCTCAGGATTTTCCGCCGTTTGGCTCGGTGGGTACCGATCTGCAGCCTCAGGGTTATGACATCGATATGGCGCAGTATCTGGCCAACAAGATGAAACTTAAGTTGCAGCTGGTGCCCGTGACCAGCGCCAACCGCGTGCCCTATCTGCAGACCAACAAGGTCGATCTGGTGATCTCCAGTTTGGGGAAAAATGCAGAGCGTGAAAAGGCCATCGCGTTCAGCCGCACCTATGCACCCTTCTTCCTTGGGGTGTTTGGCCCTAAAGACACTGCGTTGGGCGACGCTGCACAACTGGACGGTAAAACCATTGGCGTCACGCGCGGAGCGGTGGAAGACATGGTACTGAGCGACACTGCGCCCAAGGGCGCGCAGATTAAGCGATATGAGGATAACAACACTACGCTGTCGGCCTATCTTTCCGGGCAAGTGCAATACATCGCCACCGGGAATTTGGTGGTGAGTGCGATTGCGCGGCAGAACCCGGCCAAAGCGCCAGTAGCCAAATTCATGCTTAAAGATTCCCCGTGCTACGTAGGCCTGCGCTTGGGTGAGCCGGCCCTGAAAGCAAAAGTGGATGAACTGATTGAACAGGCGTTGAAAGACAACACCCTGAATGGCCTGTCGGAAAAATGGCTGAAAGCGCCGTTGCCTGCCAACTTTGGCGCATAACGGGGGCACCTGATGACCTATCAGCTTAACTTTCCTGCTCTGTGGCCTTACCTGCCTGAGTTGCTGGCGGGTCTGCTGACCACCATTGAACTGACGGCCATGGCCACGGTGCTGGGGGTCACACTGGGTATTTTCGGCGCGGCACTCCGCAGCGGCAAGGCTAACCTGCTCAGCCACGTTTGGGGTGTTTACGTTGAGATTGTGCGTAATACGCCGTTTGTGGTGCAGCTGTTCTTTATTGTATTTGGCCTGCCAAGTCTGGGATGGAAGCTGACCGCCGGGCAGGCGGCATTGCTGGCGATGGTGGTTAATCTGGGCGCGTACAGCACCGAAATCATCCGTGCAGGTATTCAGGTCACGCCGAAAGGCCAGTGGGAGGCGGGGCGAGTGCTCGGTTTCAGTCGAAGCCAGACGTTTTTACGCATCGTGCTACCGCCGTCGCTTCAACGGATTTATCCGGCGCTGGTCAGCCAGTGCATCATTGTCATGCTGGGTTCATCGGTGGTGTCACAGGTGTCTTTTGAGGAGCTGACGTTTGCTGCCAACCTGATCCAGTCGCGCACCTTCCTCAGCTTTGAGGTGTATCTGGTGACGGCGCTGTTTTACCTGCTGTTATCCATATTGATGCGCCAACTCTTGCTGGCCGCCGGACGCCGTTTTTTAGGGAGCCAAGGGTGATGCTGACATTTACCGATTGGGACATTGTGCGCAATTTACTGTTGGCGGCGCGCTGGACGCTGTTGTTATCACTAACGGCATTTATTGGCGGTACTTTGGTGACCTTGCCGCTGTTACTGCTACGCCTGAGCAAGCGTAAGGGGGCACTGCGTTTTGTTCGCGGCTATACCGAGTTGTTTCAGGGGACGCCGTTGCTGATGCAGCTGTTCCTGGCATTCTTTGGTCTGGCACTGTTCGGCATTGATGTTAGCCCCTGGACAGCCGCCGCGTTGGCATTGACGTTATTCACCAGCGCATTCCTGGTGGATATCTGGTCCGGCAGCATTGCTGCATTACCGAAGGGCCAGTGGGAGGCATCACGCTGCCTTGGGCTGAGCTTTGGTCAGACACTGACGCGGGTGGTGGTGCCACAGGCAGTACGCATTGCCATCGCACCGACCGTCGGTTTTTCCGTTCAGGTCATTAAAGGCACTGCACTGGCGTCGATCATTGGTTTTGTCGAGCTGACCAAGGCCGGCACCATGCTGAATAACGTCACGTATCAACCTTTTAAAGTTTTCGGTCTGGTCGCACTGGGGTATTTCCTGATGTGCTACCCGTTGTCGCGCTACAGCCATTATTTGGAGAAGAAATTCCATGCCGCTCATCACAATTAATCAGGTTCAAAAGTATTACGGTCAGAACCATGTGCTGAAGGGCGTGGATCTGGATATTGATATGGGGCAGGTGATTTCAATCATCGGTCGCAGCGGTTCCGGTAAAAGCACGCTGTTACGTTGCATCAATGGGCTGGAAGGTTATCAGGAAGGCAGCATTAAACTGGGTGGCATGACCATCACCGATCGCGATTCACAGGCGCGAGAAATCAGTAAATCCGTAGGCATGGTGTTCCAAAACTTCAATTTATTCCCGCACATGACCGCGCTAGAGAACGTGATGCTTGCGCCTCGGCGGGTGCTGAAAAAAAGCCCGGCTGAATGCCGCGAGCTGGCGGAAGAGATGTTGAACAAGGTTGGGCTGAGCGAACGTATGCATTATTCACCGGCGAACCTTTCCGGCGGGCAGCAGCAGCGTGTGGCGATTGCCCGCGCTTTGGCGATGAACCCGAAGGTGTTGCTGTGTGACGAAATTACCTCCGCGTTGGATCCCGAGCTGGTGGGCGAAGTGCTGAAAGTGTTGGAACAGCTGGCCAAAGAGGGCATGACGCTGATCCTGGTGACCCATGAAATGAATTTTGCCCGTGAGGTCGGTGACCGGGTGGTGTTTATGCACCAGGGCAAAGTGTGGGAGCAAGGCGACAGCCGCACGCTGTTTGCCAACCCGCAAACGCAGGAATTAAAACAGTTTATCGCGTCGGTCCGCGGTTTGTCCGAGAACGGATAAACGTAAATCTCTACCCAATAGATTTCAAGATGCAGGAAGGCGGCAACGCAGTGAGTCCTTGGGAGCGTACAAGTAGTACGTGACCAAGGCGAGCGAGGAAAGCCAACGCATCTGCAACTTGAAAGATGAAGGGTATATTAAGTTGGCAAGGAATGAACATGTTAGATATCGCAAAATTCGATCAGATTAACCCCCCCGCCCGCCTTCTGATGGGGCCGGGGCCGATCAACGCCGATCCGCGTGTGCTGCGTGCCATGTCGAGTCAATTGATTGGCCAGTACGATCCCGCGATGACGGGCTACATGAATCAGGTCATGGAACTGTATCGCGCTTTGTTCCGCACCGAAAACCGCTGGACCCTGTTGGTGGACGGTACTTCCCGTTCGGGTATTGAAGCGATGCTGGTTTCCTCAATCCGCCCAGGGGACAAGGTGCTGGTACCGGTATTTGGCCGTTTCGGTCATCTGCTGTGTGAGATTGCCCGCCGTTGTCGTGCTGAAGTGCACACCATTGAGGTTCCCTGGGGCGAGGTGTTCAGTGCGGACCAGATTGAAGATGCCATCAAGAAGGTGCGCCCGCGCCTGCTGTTAACGGTGCAGGGCGATACCTCCACCACCATGTTACAGCCGCTGGAGGCGTTGGGGGATATTTGCCGCCGCCACGGTGTGCTGTTTTATACCGATGCGACCGCTTCGTTTGCCGGTAACCCGCTGGAAACAGATGCATGGGGGCTAGATGCAGTCTCCGCCGGGTTGCAGAAATGCCTGGGTGGCCCGTCCGGCAGTTCGCCCATCACCCTCAGCCCGCAATTTGAAGAGATAGTTCGCCGCCGTAAATGTGTGGAGCAGGGCATTCGCACCGCAGACCATGCCGATGGCGACGACGAGATGATCTACTCCAACTATTTCGATCTCGGCATGATCATGGATTACTGGGGGCCAGAGCGCCTGAACCACCACACCGAAGCCACCAGTATGCTGTTCGCCGCGCGTGAGTGCGCCCGGGTGATCCTGGAAGAGGGGCTGGATAACACCATTGCCCGCCACAAGCTGCACGGTGCCGCAATGTTGGCCGGCATTCAGGGTATGGGGCTTGAGGTCTTCGGCGATCTCGATAACCGGATGAATAACGTGCTTGGCGTGGTGATCCCGCCACAGGTACAGGGCGAGCAGGTACGTCAGATGATGCTGAATGATTTTGCCATCGAGATCGGTACGTCCTTTGGCCCGCTGCAAGGCAAGATCTGGCGCATCGGTACCATGGGTTACAACGCACGTAAAGACTGTGTGTTGCAGACGCTCACCGCGCTGGAAGCCGTGCTGAATCGGCTGGGCTTCGCCAGTAAACAGGGGGAAGCGCTACAGGCGGCCTGGAACACCTACGACGACGGGAGCCGTTGATGACGGCGTTGTTAACCGCCCAAGCGGCGGAGCTGGCGGCGGCGCGGGTGATGGCCCGTTGTGACGAACTGGCAGCGATCAGTGCGACGCCAGGCGAATTGACGCGGGTTTATTTATCGCCGGAGCATCGACGCGCCAACCTGTTGGTAGGCGACTGGATGCGGACCCTCGGCATGACGGTCTGGCAAGACAGCGTTGGCAATATTTGTGGCCGTTATGAAGGCCAAACGCCGGGCGCTCCCGCGCTGTTGCTCGGGTCGCATTTGGATACGGTGCGCAACGCTGGGCGTTATGACGGCATGCTCGGCGTATTGACTGCGCTGGAAGTGGTGGCGCATTTGCATCAGCAGCAACGGCGTTTACCGATCGCCGTTGAAGTGATTGGCTTTGCCGATGAAGAGGGCACGCGCTTTAGTATCGCCCTGTTGGGTAGCCGGGGCATTACCGGCCAGTGGCCGGCAGACTGGCTGGAAAGGACTGACGTCGAGGGTATCAGTGTGGCGCAGGCACTGCGTGATTTTGGTCTTGATCCCGCGGCGGTCGGTGAGGCGCGGCGCGCGCAAAGTGATATCTGCGGGTATTTGGAAGTGCACATTGAGCAGGGGCCATGCCTGGAAGCCGCCGATCTGGCGCTGGGTGTGGTAACGGCGATTAACGGTGCTCGGCGTCTAAACTGCACCTTCACCGGCGAGGCAGGCCATGCCGGTACCGTGCCGATGGGGCAACGTAAAGACGCCCTGGCGGCAGCGGCGGAGTGGATGGTGGCGGTTGAGGCGATAACCTGCGCCAGCGATGGGCACTTGGTGGCGACCGTGGGGCAGATAGAAAGCCTGCCGGGAGCGGTCAATGTGATCCCCGGAGAGGTCACATTGTCGCTCGACGTGCGTGGCCCGGAAGACGGCCCGCTGGCGGTGCTGCTGACGCAACTATTGGCGCAGGCAAACGCGATTTGCGCACGTCGGGGACTGCGTTTTTCCAGTGAGGAGTTTTACCGCATAAATGCAACAGAGTGTGATGCAAATTTGCAACGTCGCTGGCAACAGAGCGTGGTCGCGGCGCAAGGGCGCAGCATCGCGTTGCCGAGCGGTGCCGGGCACGACGCGATTGCGTTAGCGGCCTGTTGGCCAGTGGGTATGCTGTTTGTTCGTTGCGATCGTGGCATCAGCCACCATCCGGCTGAAGCCGTAAGTCAGGCAGATGTGGCGTTGGCCATACAGGCTTACTGCCAAACGGTAGCCAGTTGGGAGTTTCCTGATGAACCTGCAACAGTTTAACCAATTATCCGTGGCGGAAGCCGAGCTGCGGCTGCGGCCCTGCGTAAACATTGCCGCCTGGATAGCCGCGGTGATCGCAGCGCGGCCATTCAGCAGCAGTGATGCCGCGCTGGCTGTCGCCTGGCAGGCGGCACAGAACTGGCGGCCTGAAGAGGTCAGCCTGGCCTTGGTGCAGCATCCGCGTATCGGTGAGCGTGCGAAAGGCATGGAGCAGGACGCCCAGTTTTCAGCGCGTGAGCAAGCGGCGGTCAACGCACAGGATACTGAGATTGCCCAAGCGCTGCAGGCAGGAAACCGGCGTTATGAGGCGCAATTTGGTCAGGTATTTTTAATCCGTGCCGCCGGTCGAGATGGGTTCGCCATCCTGCGTGAACTGGAAAGACGATTGAAAAACAGTGCGGAGCAGGAACGGCAGGAAACCGCCGAACAGCTGCGTGAGATCGTGATGCTGCGTTTTAAGGAGTTACTGAGCGATGAGTAAAATAAGCACCCATATTTTGGATACGTCACTCGGTAAACCTGCTGCAGGTGTACGGTTGTGGCTGGAGTTCGAGCAAGACGGGCAGTGGCAGACATTGGCCGAAGGCCATACGGATACCGATGGCCGCGCGCGCGATCTGACCGCTGACAGCCTGGCCACCGGACATTACCGCCTGTCTGCCGATCTTGGCGCTTACTTTGCTGCCGATCGGCGTGCGACGCTGTACGCGACGGCAATTATCGATTTTGTCATCAATGATGATGCCCAGCATTACCATTTGCCGCTGCTCATCAGCCCGTATTCCTACTCAACCTACCGGGGCAGCTAAACGCCGTGTTTAATGGGGGCCATTTTGGGTTGGGGCAGTGCTCGGCCTCCTCACGGACTTCATGTATGCCCTGGGGATCCCCACACTGACGGCGACAATAACGCCAATTGACGTTGTTCTACATGCATATTGACGAGGTTCTTATGGCTCTGTCTCAGGATAAGGGTGCGGCTTCGTGCTGCCCGGAAAATGAAAAATTGCCGTTGGTAAAAACGTTCGCCTACGGTCTGCAACATATTCTGACGATGTACGGCGGGATCATTGCGCCGCCGCTGATAATAGGTTCAGCCGCAGGATTAAGCGCACCACAGATTGGCATGCTGGTGACGGCGGCGTTGTTTGTCAGCGGGTTGGCTACGCTGTTGCAAACGCTTGGTGTGCCCGGCTTCGGTTCTCGTCTGCCGTTGGTGCAGGGCATTTCCTTTGCGGGTGTTGCGACCATGGTGACCATCGTCACCGGCGACGGCGGCCTGCCCGCGGTATTTGGCGCGGTGATCGTCGCTTCTCTGGTGGGGCTGCTGATCGCGCCATTTTTCTCGCAGATTATCCGCTACTTCCCACCGGTGGTGACCGGCACGGTGGTGACGGTGATCGGGTTGTCATTGATGCCAGTGGCGGTACGTTGGGCGATGGGGGGGGAATGCCAAGGCGGCAGACTGGGGATCAACCGGAAATATTGGTCTGGCGGCGTTCACACTGGCGGTCATTTTATTGCTCAATAAAGTGGGGTCACCGGCGTTGAAACGCTTATCCGTGCTGTTGGCGATGGCCGTCGGCTGCGGGGTGGCGGTGCTGGTGGGCAAGGTCAGTTTTACTGCTGTGTGGAACGGACCATGGGTGGCATTCCCCGAGCCCTTCGCGTATGGCTGGCCCACCTTCGAATTGAGCGCAGTGTTATCCATGCTATTGATCGTACTGGTGCTGCTGACGGAAACCACGGCGGGGCTAATGGCGGTTGGCGAGATTGTCGGTTCACCGGTCAATGCGCGCCGGATCGCTAACGGCTTGCGTGCCGATATGCTGTCGAGTGCGTTGTCGCCGGTGTTCAACTCATTCCCGCAAAGTTCGTTTGCCCAGAACATTGGGCTGGTGGCAATCACCGGCGTGAAGAGCCGTTTTGTCGTCAGCGCTGGCGGTGCAATTTTGGTGCTGCTGGGCGTTTTGCCGGTGCTGGGTCGGTTAGTCGCCTGCATTCCGTTACCGGTACTGGGCGGTGCCGGCGTGGTGTTGTTTGGCTCGGTGGCTGCCAGCGGCATTCGTACCCTGGCAAAAGTGGATTATAAGGACAACATGAATTTGGTGGTGGTGGCGACGGCGATTGCCTTCGGCATGATCCCGATAGTGATGCCGACCTTTTACGATCAGTTCCCAAATGGGGTGCGTACCTTGCTGCATTCCGGCATCAGCGCTTCGTGCCTGGTGGCGTTACTGTTAAACCTGCTGTTTAACCGTATTGAGAGCGCAGAAGAAAAAACGGGCGAGGAAGAACTGTCTTGACGTTACGGGCGTAGAGGACCACGCCCGTCATCATTAATCGTGGCGCAGGAAGCTGTCGGCATCACGCCAGGCCGGGAAGGCGCTGCGGTAGCTTTGCAGGGTTTCCAGCGACAATTCTGCATCCAACTGTGCGGCGGCGAATGGCTCAACGTGCGCCAGCGTCTCTCCCTGTGGGCTGATGATCAGGCTGTCACCGCTGTAGTTTAGCCCATTGCCGTCCTCGCCAACGCGATTGCAACCCGCCACGTACACCTGGTTTTCAATGGCGCGTGCTGCCAACAGTGTTTGCCAGTGTTTGCTGCGCGGCGCTGGCCAGTTGGCGACGTACAACGCCAGATCGTAATCTTGTTGATAACGGGACCACACCGGGAAGCGCAAGTCATAACAAATCTGCGGCAGAATCCGCCAGCCACGCCATTCGAAAATTTCACGCCGTTTGCCCGCCTGATAATGCAGGTGCTCGCCAGCCATGCGGAATAAATGGCGCTTATCGTAGGCATGTACCCGACCGTTCGGCTCAACCAGCAGGAACCGGTTTACCGCGCCTTCGGGAGTTTTTAGCGCCACGCTGCCACCGACCAGCGCGTTGCTTTTGCTCGCCCAGCCGTGTAGCCAGTCGATCACCTGCCGTTCCGGCAGTGCACTTTCCCCGGCATCCATAGCAAAACCGGTTGTGAACATTTCCGGCAGCACAATCAAATCGCGTCCACTTAACGGTGCCAGCAGCGTATCAAAATGACGCAGGTTGGCCTCACCGTCACGCCAGACCAAGGGGTGCTGCAACAGGGTAATTTTTAAAGTCGACATAACCGCTCCGCAGCTGCATCCAGCGTGGCATCTTGTTTAGCGAAGCACAGCCGGATCAATTTATGGGGGAAAGGATCGGCACAGAAGACCGACAGCGGGATCGCCGCCACGCCCACGTGCTCAGTTAACCAATGGCAGAACTCCACGTCGTCCAGATCGGAGACGGCGCTGTAATCTGCCAACAGGAAGTATGTACCTTCACAGGGGAGAATTTCCAGTCGGCTGTTTGACAATGCCTGTACAAAACGATCGCGCTTGGCGCGGTAAAACGCCGATAACTGCTGCCAATGTTCTGGTTCGCTGCGCAACATATCCGCCAATGCCAATTGCGCCGGGGTGTTGACAGAGAAGGTCAGGTATTGATGCACTTTACGTACTTCAGCACTCAGCGCTTCCGGGGCCACGCAGTAACCCACTTTCCATCCGGTCATGTGGAAGGTTTTACCGAAAGAGGACACGGCGATCGCACGCTGACGCAATTGTGGGTGAGCTAATACGCTGGTGTGGCCACCTTTGGCGAAACAAATGTGCTCGTAGACTTCGTCGCTGAGGACATAGATTTCGCGATCGCTGATTGCGCGCCACAGTTGCTGCATATCCTCCGCTTGCCAGGCTGTGGCGGACGGATTGTGTGGCGTATTGAGGATCACCAGACGGGTGCGTGGCGACAGTAATTGAGAAAACTGTTGCCAGTCTACGCCGAACGCCGGCGGTTGCAGCGCAATGCGTTGTAGCGTGCCGCCAGACAAGGCCACCGCCGGAGCATAGCTGTCGTAGCTGGGATCAAAACAGATCACTTCATCGCCGGGGCGTACTAACGCGCTGATGGCGGCAAACAGGGCTTCGGTGGCACCGGCCGTGACGGTGACTTCGGTGGTGGCGTCTGGCAGCCAGCCATACAAAGCCGCCGTTTTTTCAGCGATGGCCTCGCGTAAAGAGGCGACGCCGGTCATTGGAGCATATTGGTTAGCGCCCTGGCTGACATGCCAGGCTAAGCGCTCTTTCAGGTAATCGGGGCCATCGAAATCGGGAAAGCCCTGCGACAGGTTGATCGCCTGATGCTGCGCCGCCAGTGCGCTCATCTGGGTGAAAATGGTCGTGCCCAGTGCGGGCAATTTACTTTCGGGGATCCATGCTGAAGTGCTCATAGCAGGCTAATACTCCTGGCGCTTATGTTGCCGTCAATATAACACGATGTTAGTATTTGGCAATCAAGACGCTTAGATGGCTAAATGAAGAAAAGATCTAACCATCAATCAAATCATTCTAAGCTTCATCTGCTGGACGACCTTACAGACCGGGAAACGATAATGACCGAAAATCCGCAACTTACAGCGCTATTGTCTGCGTGCCACTGGATTGGTGAAAGGGGTTGGTGTCCGGCGACGGGCGGCAACATGTCGTTGCGTCTCGACGATCGGCACTGTCTG
Source organism: Serratia sp. CoH_122_TC_1 (assembly GCF_058191755.1). Classification (NCBI taxonomy): domain Bacteria; kingdom Pseudomonadati; phylum Pseudomonadota; class Gammaproteobacteria; order Enterobacterales; family Yersiniaceae; genus Serratia; species Serratia sp. CoH_122_TC_1. Next base: position 240,761 of record NZ_JBXWLA010000007.1, on the reverse strand, counting down.
GTAACCGAATCCGGCAAGGATAAAGGCAGCCTGACTGAAACGGATTTCCTGCTGGTAGAAACGGACACCAATCACGTACCCAGCGGCCGCACGCCGTCGGCGGAAACCGGCCTGCATACCCTGATTTACCGCCTCTATCCGCAGATTGGCGCGGTGTTGCATACGCATTCAGTGAATGCGACGGTGTTGTCACGTGTTGAACCGGGTGATGGGCTGTTGTTGCAGGGCTATGAGATGCAAAAATCACTCAGTGGACAACGCACGCATCTGGATAGCCTGGTTATCCCCATTTTCGATAACGATCAGGACATCCCGCGCTTAGCGGCGCGCGTGGCGGCTTATGCTGAAGTGACGCCGTTGCAATATGGTTTTCTGGTGCGGGGCCACGGTTTGTACTGCTGGGGCAGCCAGGTCGCAGAGGCTCGCCGCCATCTCGAAGGACTGGAATTTCTGTTCCAGTGCGAACTGCAACGCCGCTTACTGGAGGCAAAATGATCCGCGCTATCGTCACCGACATTGAAGGCACAACCAGCGATATCCGCTTCGTACATCAAGTCTTGTTCCCTTATGCACGTGAAAGGTTGGCGGCGTTTCTTCGTCAGCACGCCGCTGATGCCGAAGTGGCCGCGCCGCTGAACGACTTACGCCAGGAAATTGATCGGCCGCAGGCGGACATTGAACAGCTGATTACTACGCTGTATCGCTTTATGGACGAAGATCGCAAATCTACCGCGCTGAAGGCACTGCAAGGCATCATTTGGCGCAGTGGCTACCAGAACGGTGATTTTCGTGGGCATTTGTACCCCGAAGTGGCCGAACAATTGGCGGCCTGGCAGCAGCAAGGGCTGAAGCTGTATGTCTACTCATCCGGTTCGGTAGAGGCGCAGAAACTGTTGTTCGGATACAGCGATGCCGGGGATCTTCAGCCGCTGTTCAGCGGTTATTTTGATACCCATGTGGGTGCCAAGCGCGACGTTGCTTCGTACCGCAATATTGCCCGTGAAATCGGTATTGCTCCCGACGCGCTGTTATTTCTTTCTGACATTCACCAAGAGCTGGACGCCGCGCGTGCTGCCGGTTGGCATACCTGCCAACTGATCCGCGATGATGCCGATGAGCAAAGCCAGCATCTGCAGGTTAACCGGTTTGATCATATCGATTTAGGGGAGTTTGCCTCATGAGTGGATTAACCATTTTCAGTGATAAAGAGCCGCAGCAACCTTTGTGGCAGAGCAACGATGCGCAGGCGATTCAGCAGCAATTGGCGCAGATTGGCGTACGCTTCGAACGCTGGCAGGCGGATCGCGAACTGGGTGAAAACCCAGAACCAGCCACGGTGATTGCCGCCTATCAGCAGCAAATTGATCGGCTGGTGGCAGAAAAAGGCTACCAGAGCTGGGATGTGATTAGCATGCGTCCTGACAATGCGCAGCGCGACGTGTTACGCAGCAAGTTCCTCTCCGAACACACACACGGCGAAGATGAAGTGCGTTTCTTTGTGGAGGGAGCAGGGCTGTTCTGCCTGCATCTGGAGGGCAAGATCTTCCAGATCCTGTGTGAGAAGAACGATCTGATCTCGGTACCGGCCGATACCCGCCATTGGTTTGATATGGGCTCGGCACCGAATTTCACGGCGATCCGCGTATTCGATAATCCCGAAGGCTGGGTGGCACATTTCACCGGCGACGACATCGCCGATGCGTATCCACGTCTCGACTGACCGCAATGATGCGGGCGTTAACCTAACGCCCGCGTGAATATCCCCTCATTGACTTGTTGCGGTGTGATTACGCCGCTGTCGAATACCCAACCGCTAATCAGTGCCGCTGGCGTCACGTCAAATGCCGGGTTATAGACCGGGGCATCAACAGGCGCCCACTGGCATGAACCAAAGCTCCCGGCGACGCCGGTCACCTCAGCCGCAGCCCGTTGCTCAATCGGGATTGCCGCTCCATTGGGACAGTGCGGATCCTGGGTGGTGTGCGGCGCAGCGACGTAGAACGGAATGCGGTGATAATGCGCCAGTACCGCCAGGCTATAGGTGCCAATCTTATTGGCGACATCACCGTTGGCGGCGATGCGGTCGGCACCTACCCACACGGCATCTACCTGGCCCTGTGCCATTAGGCTAGCGGCCATGGCGTCGCAAATCAGCGTATATGGGATACCCCGTTCGCCCAGTTCCCAAGCGGTCAGCCGCCCTCCCTGTAGCAGCGGACGGGTTTCATCGACCCACACCTGTTGTACCTTGCCTTGCTGATGAGCACGCAGCAGCACGCCAATGGCTGTGCCAATACCCGCGGTTGCCAAACCACCGGTGTTGCAATGTGTCAGCAGGCGGCTGCCGGGTTTCACCAATTCGGCACCGTGATTGGCAATGCGGTCACACAATTTGCGGTCTTCATCCACTAATCGCAATGCCTCTTCCACCATCGCGGGTACCCAGTGAGGTTGCGCCAGCGCGAGCTTCATGCGGTCCAGATTGTTCATCAAGTTGACCGCCGTCGGCCTTGAGGCACGTAGGGTCATCAGCGCTTGCTCCAGCTCTTCACGCGGCAGGCCGCGCTCTGCCAACAGGGCCAACAGCAGGCTGGCGGACAGGCCGATCAGCGGTGCGCCCCGTACTCGCAGGCTGTGAATATGTCCCACCAACTCTTCCACGCTGTCACAGGGACGCCATTGTTTTTCCTGCGGCAGAGCCTGTTGATCGAGGATCCAAAGTCGGTTGTCTCTCAGGGTCAAACTGGTGGTGTTAAGCGCTTGCATCGGCGGTTAATTCCTTGTTGCGTAGTTATTGCATCTGGAAAGCTATTCTGCCAACATGACTTCCAGATGTATAGACGTCCAAATGCTTTTACGTCTAAAAAATAATAATCGCTGTGTCAGAGAGACAGGAAAGAGGGGTTGGGAATGTCGCACTATCGTACGTTTACTGCTGCCGATGCCGTTGAATATGCCCGCCAATATGGGCTGTTGGCCGATCCTCACGCGCTTGTTAGCGCCGACGAGATTGGCGACGGTAACTTAAACCTGGTGTTCAAGATCCGCGATCGTGACGGCATAAGCCGGGTGATCGTCAAACAGGCGCTTCCGTACGTGCGTTGTGTGGGTGAATCTTGGCCATTGACCCTGGATCGTGCGCGTATTGAAGCGGAAACCTTGTTGATCCACGGTGGTTTTTGCCCACGGCATACGGTAAAGGTGCTTCATCACGATCCCGAGCTGGCCGTGATGGTGCAAGAAGATCTCTCTGACCACCACATCTGGCGCAGTGAATTGCTCAAGGGCAAGTATTATCCGTTGGCGGTTGGGCAATTGGCGGAATATTTGGCCCAGACCCTCTTCCATACCTCCGACTTTTATCAGTCGGCACAGCAGAAAAAGGCGGAGGTCAGCCGCTTTACCAATCCTGAACTGTGCCAGATCACCGAAGATCTATTCTTTACCGATCCTTATATTGATCATGAACGTAATCAATTCGATGCGGCGTTGTTGCCGCAAGTAGTTGAACTGCGTAACGATGCGCCGCTAAAACTGGCGGTAGCCGGGTTGAAGCATCGCTTCTTGAGCAAGGCAGAAGCGCTGCTGCATGGCGATATTCACAGCGGCTCGATTTTTGTCGCAGAAGGTAAACTGAAGGCGATAGATGCCGAGTTTGGTTTCTACGGCCCGATCGGCTTTGACGTCGGCAGCGTGCTGGGGAACCTGTTGTTGAATTACTGCGGTTTGCCGGGACTTCTCGGGCCGCGTGACGCCGCCGCTGGGCGTGAGCAGCGTTTACAAGATGTGCGCGAGCTTTGGCTGATTTTCTCCGATCGTTTCCTGGCATTATGTCACCAACAGACCCGTGAACTTGCGTTGGCGGTACCAGGCTATGCCGAACAGTTCCTGCAACAGGTGTGGACGGATGCGGTAGGTTACTGTGGCAGTGAGCTGATTCGTCGCACTATTGGCCTGGCACATGTTGCCGATCTGGACAGCATAGACGATACCGAGATGCGCATTGAATGTCAGCGGAATGCCTTGGGGTTGGGCCGTGCGTTGATCGTGAACGCGCCACAGATTGAGCATATTGATGCCTTACTGGCGCGTATCCGCCAGAACGGTTAGAAGCGTGGTGGATGCCGTGGGGGAGGGGGCTCATGGATCAGTCGTCAACAACCAACAGGCGGGGCGAGCCCCGCCGTTGGGTTGCCTTACCTTTCGGGTTCGTAAGCCAAAATGGCTGCAACCTCCGTGTCCCCCAGTTTGATGCGCAATTCGCATAGCGAACCGCGGGTAATCCACATCAGCGCTATCAACGTGATGCAGATAATCATCAGCCTGAGAACGACCCGTTCTTGCTGCATTTTTGACCTCCTTGTCCTTGCCTTGCGGCGGGTAAGAGGCTAACCTGATGTTGCTTAGACATGAGAGTGGCCTCGGGTTGATAATATCGACTCGGGGCCTTTCTCTTTCTTCCCCTTCGTCTTTCAAGCTGCAGCGTTGTTGGCTGCATTCGCTTACCCCGGTCACTCACCAAAGTGAGCTCGCGGGGATGCCCGAACTTGCCGCCTAGCTGCAACATGAAATCCATTGGGTTAATCCGTTGCCAAGGCTCCGGACAGAAAGATCCAGAGCACCCATCCGCAGCCTATCCAATTATTCCCAAGATTAAATTAGTCGTTTTTCAATGTTGCGAATTGCTGCGCATTTTCTAGCGGCAATAAAAAAGGGGCGATGAATTATCGCCCCCTGAGGAAATGTGATTATTGCAGTTACGCGGCTTCGGTCTGTTTCTGGCGCTTATCCAGCTTTAGCGACTTTTCCGGCTTATTGGCCGCCAGCGCATCCGGCTCGAAGTCATCAACGTTAATGGAACGCAGGCGGCTCTCTTCGGCTTTCACCAAGATCTTCGCTTCATCCGCGTTAATCTTGCCTTCTTCCAGCGCACGTTGCGCCAGGCGATCCAGTCGGGTGAACGGCAGATTCTTGCCTGCTGCCTTGCACAGACGGTCGTGAATCGGTTCGGCGGCGATCACATCAACCAGCGCGGCTTCCATCAGGCCAATTGGGTTATGCTCGCTTGGCGTCAGATACTGGCCACGGCCCAGGCGGCTACGGGTGGCAGACGGCTGTTGGAGGATCTTGGCCAGCTGGTGATCCAGGCGGTCGGACGGGGCGGTATGCACACGGCCAAACGGGAAGATCACGAAGCGCATTGCACCGGCGATAAAGCGGTTCGGGAAGTTACGCAGCAGATCGTCCAACGCTTGCTCTGCCTGGTGCAGGCTGCCCTGAACGCCCCAGTGAACCAGCGGTAAATCTTCTTTTTGACGGCCTTCATCTTCAAAACGTTTCAGCGTAGCGGATGCCAGGTACATTTGGCTGAGGATATCCCCCAGACGGGCGGAGATACGCTCACGACGCTTCAGGCTACCTCCCAGAACACCCATGGATACGTCCGACAGCAGTGCCAGGTTCGCGCTCAGACGGTTCAACTGCTGATAATAGCGGCGAGTTGCGTCTTTGGTTGGTGTGCCACTGGTGCGGCCGTTCGTCAGGCCCAGCCAGAAACTGCGTACCTTGTTGCTGCCCACGTGGCCCAAGTGGCCGAACAGTGATTTGTCAAAGGCGTTCAGATCGTTCTTCTGCGCTGCTGCCATTTCGTCCAGAACGTATGGGTGGCAGCGGATAGCGCCCTGACCGAAGATCATCATGGTACGGGTCAGGATGTTCGCCCCTTCAACCGTGATGGCGATAGGTGCACCTTGATAGGCACGGGCCAGGAAGTTGGATTTGCCGAGCATGATCCCTTTACCGCCGGCGATATCCATTGCATCAATGATTGCCTGCTGGCCACGGTGGGTACAATGGTATTTCACGATAGCTGAGAGGACAGCCGGTTTTTCGCCCAGCATCAGGCCGCTGGTGATCAACGTAGCTGCTGCATCCATCACATAGGTGTTACCGGCGATGCGTGCCAACGGCTCTTCGATACCTTCCATCTTGCCAATAGAGAGTTTGAACTGACGGCGGATATGCGCGTAAGCACCAATCCCCAGCGCCATGGATTTCACGCTGCCGGTGGAGTTGGAAGGCAGCGTGATACCGCGACCGACAGACAGACACTCAACCAGCATACGCCAGCCCTGGCCGGCCATTTTTGGCCCACCGATGATGTAATCAATGGGGACAAACACGTCATTACCGCGCGTCGGACCGTTTTGGAAGGGGACGTTCAGCGGAAAGTGACGGTTGCCGATTTCCACACCTGGGGTGCTGGTTGGGATCAGCGCACAGGTGATGCCCGGAGATGCATTATCGCTGAGCAGATGGTTCGGGTCATACAGTTTGAACGCCAGGCCAAGCACAGTCGCAACCGGAGCCAGCGTGATATAGCGTTTGTTCCAGGTCAGGCGCATGCCCAAGACCTGTTCGCCTTGCCACTCGCCCATACAGACGGTACCGACATCTGGAATAGCGCCGGCATCGGAGCCTGCTTCCGGGCTGGTCAGGGCGAAACAAGGGATCTCATCGCCACGAGCCAGGCCTGGGAGGTAGTGATTTTTCTGCTCATCAGTACCGTAGTGCTGCAACAATTCACCTGGGCCGAGGGAGTTAGGCACGCCAACGGTGATGGCCAGGATACCGGAAACGCCGGACAGTTTTTGCAGCACGCGTGCCTGTGCATAAGGAGAGAAGTCCAGGCCGCCGTATTCTTTCTTGATGATCATCGCGAAGAAGCGGTGTTCTTTCAGATATGCCCACAGTTCCGGCGGCAAATCGGCCAGTTCATGGGTGATCTGGAAGTCGTTCGCCATACGGCAGGCTTCTTCCACTGGGCCGTCAATAAACGCCTGCTCTTCGGCGGTCAATTGCGGTTTCGGGTAGTTATGCAGCTTGTTCCAGTCCGGCGTACCGCGGAACAAGTCGCCTTCCCACCAGGTAGTACCGGCTTCGATAGCTTCCTTTTCGGTGGTGGACATAGGTGGCATTACCTTGCGGAACGCACGCAGCGCCGGGGCAGAGAGCATTGAACGACGCAATGAGGCGACGTTCAATGGCAGCAGGATAATCGCCAGCGGCAGCAGCATCCAAAAGGTCCACAGACCAATGGCGCCCATAGCAGCGGTGTATGCCAGAAGAATAAGGCTACTGAGGGTGAGGTTCACTCGGTGATAAAACACCACACCAATGAGTGCCAGCAAAACAACAATACTAAGAACCATCATAAGAAGCTCCAAAGTGGCAAGAGGTCTGACCTGTTGTGTGTATGTAATAGGTTTTAGTACAACGCCATATTTTTATCAATGCATTTACAGTTTAATTACAACTTAAGTCACAAACTGACCGCATCAATAATCAAAAACCTCATTGGTGCCTCAACCGCGGTGCTGTTTAACTCACAGTGCTTCTCGGTTTTTCCCCGATCCGTTACACTGCGGGGCGGAAGATTGACGATAACAAGAGGTTCCTCATGTACCACGACCTTATTCGTAGTGAACTGAACGAAGCGGCCGATACCCTGGCAAAATTTATCAATGACGACGCCAATATCGACGCGATTCAACGTGCAGCGGTGCTGCTGGCCGATTCCTTTAAAGCCGGTGGGAAAGTTATCTCCTGCGGCAACGGCGGCTCCCACTGTGACGCCATGCACTTTGCCGAAGAGCTGACGGGCCGCTACCGTGAAAACCGTCCGGGCTATCCGGCGATTGCCATTTCCGACGTTAGCCACTTGTCCTGCGTCAGCAACGATTTCGGCTATGAGTACGTGTTTTCACGCTATGTGGAAGCGGTAGGCCGTGAAGGTGACGTATTGCTGGGCATTTCCACCTCCGGCAACTCCGGCAACATCATTAAAGCTATCGAAGCGGCGCGTGCGAAGGGAATGAAAGTGATCACCCTTACCGGCAAAGATGGCGGCAAAATGGCGGGTTCCGCCGACGTGGAAATCCGTGTGCCGCACTTCGGCTATGCCGACCGCATTCAGGAAATCCATATCAAAGCGATTCACATCTTGATTCAACTGATCGAAAAAGAGATGGTTAAGGCGTAATAGCTGCTGAGGGGCCCTGGTCCCTCATTAATTATAGTACGGGTGCCGCCTACTGCACCCGTATAGATAGACGGTGTCAGTGTGGTTAAGGAGTGCTGGCGATGTGTGAACTGCTCGGGATGAGCGCAAACGTACCGACCGATATTTGCTTTAGCTTTACCGGGTTGGTTCAGCGCGGTGGCCGTACAGGGCCACATAAAGATGGTTGGGGCATTACCTTCTACGAAGGGAACGGTTGCCGCACGTTTAAGGATCCCCAGCCGAGTTTCGACTCGCCGATAGCACGCCTGGTGCAAGAATACCCCATCAAATCCTGCGCTGTGGTCTCGCATATCCGTCAGGCCAATCGCGGTGAAGTTTCGCTGGAAAATACACACCCGTTCACCCGTGAACTCTGGGGACGTAATTGGACCTACGCACACAATGGCCAGCTGAAAGGCTACCGCCAGCTGGAAACCGGCACTTTCCGCCCTGTTGGTCAGACCGACAGTGAGTACGCTTTCTGCTGGTTGCTGCACCAGCTTTCACTTAAATACCCGCGCACCCCTAGCCGCTGGCCACCGGTCTTCCGTTATATCGCTTTGCTGGCGGATCAACTGCGTCAGAAAGGGGTATTCAATATGCTGCTGTCGGATGGGCGCTTTGTGATGGCCTATTGCTCCACCAATCTGTATTGGATTACGCGTCGCGCACCTTTTGGTAAAGCGACGCTGCTCGATCAGGATGTAGAGATTGATTTTCAGCAGCAGACCACACCTAACGATGTGGTCACGGTGATCGCCACCCAGCCACTGACGGCGAATGAAACCTGGCACAAGATTGCACCAGGCGAATTCGCGCTATTTCACTTCGGTGAGCGGCTTGGCCTGAGCGAAGGGATTGGTACTGACAGCGGGAGCCGTGGTTGACGCATATTGCGTCATCTGGCTGCTGCTCAGCACGGGTTGGCCCAGCACGTACTGACCGTTGGCAACGCTGACCATCGGCGGCTGATGGTTTTTGACGAAGTAGTCGTAGCCTGGCTTCAACTGACGCCAGAAGGCGATGTAGTTGGATGAGCCGTGGCGTTTCAGATTCTGATCGGTCATGCGGAACGGATAGATACTGATATCAATCCGGCTCTGGCCGTAAGCGAATGCAGCTTCGACGTAACGGTAAATCTCGTCCATATACGTGTTGGTCATCGCATAACAACCAATCGATTTACATTCACCGTGGATCATCAGATAAGCGCCGGAATACCCCTGTGATTTATCGTAATCATTAGGGAAACCGATATTTATTGCCCGATAATACTTACTGTCGGGTTTCAGATGACGTGCGTCAACGCTATAAAAGCCTTCTGGACTTTTAAAGTCACCTTCACGGCGTTTTGGGCCGAGGCCGCCGGAGAAATTACAGATTTGGAAAGACTTTACCAAGCGGAATTCGTTGCCCATTTTGGCATACAATTCCAGCGTGCGTTCTTCTTTGAAAATCTGAATATAGACCGGTGAACCGACTAATTGCTGTTTAACTACCGGAACCTCGGGAACCTGCTCGCTGGCGCTGCAGGCCGTGATCATCGGCATAGAAAAAAGCATCGCAAACAACAGTGCGATTTTTCTCATTATTATTCCTGCTTATATTTATCTGCTGGCTCAATGTTCATGGCCAACATGCCACTGATTATTGTTTTACGGTCTTAAAACACCGTCAGATTACCAGTGTGTTCTATTTTAGCAATATGCGATATGTATAAAAAAACTACAAACTTCGATAAAAGTGAATCGACAGGCAGATTTTAACGATTAGTGATGTAAAAGGGCCAAAATTTAATTGCGTTTGCTTGACTCAGGTCACTGCCCAACGCAGAAAAATGTTGTGGAAAATGTTAATATTCCGTCTCGAATAAACCTGCTGTTAGGGTCGCGGAGCAGAGGTGTTGATGTCATCACCCTGTCTAGTATGTGGACATTCGGCGGCAGCAAAATATTAACAGCGTTTTTATCGCGCCAAAAAATGGGTGCAGGAGTTAATCAACGGAATGTACGTGACCCCATTTTGTCAGTGCGCAAGATTTCATGTTGAGCGTGATGCCGTTGCGCCCAACCCAGAGGCTGTTGATGCAGCCTCATCATCCAGGCATCGTCAGCACCAGCCTCTGGGGCCGGTAAGACGTGTGAAACTAACCAACATCGTATAAATCCTATGATTAAAATCAGAAAAGGGTTAGATCTGCCCATTGCCGGAGCACCGATTCAGGCGATTCAGGACGGCCCAATAATTCAGCATGTCGCCCTGCTTGGGGAAGAGTACGTCGGAATGCGCCCGTCCATGCTGGTGCAGGAAGGCGATACCGTGAAGAAAGGTCAGGCGCTGTTCGAAGATAAAAAGACCCCCGGGGTTTTCTTCACCGCGCCCGCCAGTGGCCGTATTGTGGCCATCAACCGTGGTGAGCGGCGCGTATTGCAGTCGGTTGTGATCGCTGTTGAGAACGGCGGTGATGATCAACTGGCGTTTGCTCATTACCCCGTAGCTGAGCTGGCCATGCTGCCGCGTGAACAGGTCGAAAGCGAACTGCTCGCCAGCGGTTTGTGGACCGCGCTGCGCACCCGGCCGTTCAGTAAAACACCGGCTCCCGGTACCACCCCACGTGCAATTTTCGTCACCGCAATGGATAGCCAGCCGCTGGCTGCCGATCCGCAGGTGATCATTGCCGAGCAGCTAGCGGCGTTCAACGCTGGGCTGGCGGTATTGGCGCGTATGACCGACGGCAAGGTGCATGTTTGTCACGCTGCCGGCGCGAACCTGGGTAAACAGCCCGATGCGCAGGTCACCTATAACGAGTTCGCCGGCCCGCACCCTGCGGGGCTGGTGGGGACCCATATTCATTTCCTCGAACCGGTCAGTTTGAAAAAGACCGTCTGGCATATCGGCTACCAGGACGTGATTGCCATTGGCACGTTGTTCACCACAGGCAAGCTCGATACTCGTCGAGTAGTTGCGTTGGCTGGACCGCAGGTGGAAAACCCCGTGCTGCTGCGTACCCGTCTGGGCGCCAGCCTCGATGAACTGACAGCAGGCCGTTTGAAAGCCGGTGAAAACCGCGTGATTTCTGGCTCAGTGTTAAGCGGGACGCATGTCGCCGGGCCGAACGCCTACCTTGGCCGTTTCCACTCGCTGGTTTCTGTACTGCAGGAAGGGCGCGATAAAGAGTTATTCGGTTGGATCGCACCGTCGCCGGATAAGTTTTCTATCACCCGCACCACGCTGGGCCACTTCCTGAAGAACAAACTGTTTGCCTTCTCGACCACCACCCACGGCGGTGAGCGTGCAATGGTGCCGATCGGTAACTATGAGCGCGTCATGCCACTGGATATCCTGCCGACGCTGCTGCTGCGTGATCTGTTGGCGGGTGACAGCGACAGTGCACAGGCGTTGGGGTGTCTGGAACTGGACGAAGAAGATCTGGCGCTATGCACCTTCGTTTGCCCCGGCAAGTATGAATACGCTCCGGTGCTGCGCGACGTGCTGACCAAGATTGAGCAGGAAGGATAACCGATGGGCCTGAAGAATTTTTTTGACAAGATAGAGCATCACTTCACTCCGGGCGGCAAGCTGGAGAAGTGGTACCCGTTATTTGAAGCGACGACGACGGTGTTTTACACCCCAGGTCTGGTAACGCGCGGCGCTTCACACGTGCGCGATGCCATCGATCTGAAACGTATGATGATCCTGGTGTGGCTGGCGGTATTCCCTGCGATGTTCTGGGGTATGTACAACGTCGGTCAACAGGCCATCCCGGCCCTGCACCACCTTTACAGCGGCGATCAGCTGCAACAGGTGCTGGCGGGCGATTGGCACTACCGGCTTGCACAATGGCTGGGGGCGTCCCTGGCGGCGGATGCCGGCTGGATCAGTAAAATGGTGCTGGGCGCCTGTTACTTCCTGCCGATCTATGCCGTGGTGTTTCTGGTCGGCGGCTTTTGGGAAGTGCTGTTTGCCATCATTCGCAAGCATGAGATTAACGAAGGTTTCTTCGTCACTTCGATTCTGTTTGCGCTGATCGTGCCACCAACGCTGCCTTTATGGCAGGCCGCACTGGGTATTACCTTTGGTGTGGTGGTCGCGAAAGAGATATTTGGCGGCACCGGGCGTAACTTCCTTAACCCGGCGTTAGCAGGGCGTGCGTTCCTGTTCTTCGCTTACCCGGCACAGATTTCTGGTGATCTGGTGTGGACCTCTGCTGACGGCTTCTCCGGCGCAACGCCGCTCGCGCAGTGGAGCGTGGGTGGGGCGCATAGCCTGAGCAACGTGGCGACTGGCCAGTCTATCAGTTGGATGGATGCTTTCCTCGGTAACATCCCCGGTTCAGTTGGTGAAGTTTCTACGCTGATGATCCTGCTTGGTGGCGCAATAATTCTGTTTGGTCGCGTGGCGTCCTGGCGCATTGTCGCCGGCGTGATGCTGGGCATGATGGCGACGGCCTTCTTGTTCAATTCCATCGGTTCTACCACCAACCCGCTGTTTGCCATGCCGTGGTACTGGCATCTGGTGTTGGGCGGTTTTGCTTTCGGCATGATCTTTATGGCCACCGACCCGGTTTCTGCCTCGTTTACCAACAAAGGCAAATGGTGGTACGGCATTCTGATTGGCGTGATGTGCGTGCTGATTAGGGTTGTCAATCCAGCCTACCCGGAAGGCATGATGCTGGCGATTCTGTTCGCCAACCTGTTCGCGCCGCTGTTCGATTATCTGGTGGTGCAGGCCAACATCAAGCGGAGAAAAGCCCGTGGCGAATGAATCTAAAAACGACAGCATCGGTAAAACGCTGCTGGTGGTACTGCTGCTGTGCCTGGTGTGTTCTGTGGTGGTGGCGGGTTCCGCTGTCGGCCTGAAGTCCAAACAGCAGGAACAGAAGTTGCTCGACAAACAGCGCAATATCCTCGACGTGGCAGGCTTGCTGCAACCGAAGATGGAAGGTGAGCAGGTTAAAGCGTTGTTCACACAACGTATCGAACCACGCTTGCTGGATTTAAACAGCGGTGAGTTTGTGACGGGCAAGGCGGCTGCGTTCGATTTGGCTGCAGCATTGCGTGACGACAGTAAAAGCGCGGCACTGCCGGCAGCTCAGGATCCGGCAGGTATCAAACGCCGCAGCAATCAGGCAGAGATTTACCTGGTGCGTGACGATAGCGGTGCGGTGAATAAAATTGTCCTGCCTGTCTACGGCACTGGCCTGTGGTCGATGATGTACGCCTTTGTTGCGTTGGATAACGACGGTAACACGGTGAAAGGGATCACTTACTACCAGCAAGGGGAAACTCCGGGGTTGGGTGGTGAGGTTGAGAATGCCAGCTGGCGTCAGCAGTGGATCGGTAAAAAGCTGTTTGATGACAACGGGCAGCCGGCGATCCGCGTAGTGAAAGGCGGGGCGCGTCAGGGGGATGAACACGGGGTGGACGGCTTGTCCGGCGCCACGCTGACCTCCAACGGTGTGCAGCATACTTTTGACTTCTGGTTGGGCGAGCACGGCTTTGGCCCGTTCCTGAAAAAAGTTCGTGAGGGAGCGCTGAAAAATGGCTGATTCCAAAGAGATTAAACGGGTCCTTTTGGGGCCGTTGTTCGACAACAACCCGATCGCCCTGCAGGTGCTTGGGGTCTGTTCTGCGTTGGCCGTGACCACCAAGCTGGAGACGGCCGTGGTGATGACCATTGCAGTGACGCTGGTAACGGCGTTCTCCAGCTTCTTTATTTCACTGATCCGCCACCATATTCCAAACAGCGTGCGCATTATCGTGCAGATGGCGATTATCGCGTCATTGGTCATTGTGGTCGATCAGCTGTTGCGTGCCTATGCGTTCGAGATCTCCAAGCAGCTGTCGGTGTTTGTCGGCTTGATCATCACTAACTGTATCGTGATGGGGCGCGCCGAGGCCTATGCCATGAAGTCGCCGCCCATCGAGAGTTTCATGGACGGTATCGGCAACGGGCTGGGCTACGGCGTGATCCTGGTGTTGGTCGGTTTCCTGCGTGAGCTGTTCGGGTCTGGCAAGTTGTTTGGCATTCCCGTGCTGGAAACGGTGCAGAACGGCGGTTGGTATCAGCCAAACGGCCTGTTCCTGCTGGCACCGAGTGCGTTCTTTATCATCGGCCTGCTGATTTGGGCGCTTCGCACCCTGAAACCAGCGCAGATCGAAAAGGAGTAATGGCCGATGGAACATTATATCAGCCTGTTTGTACGTGCAGTGTTCGTTGAGAACATGGCGTTGGCGTTCTTCCTGGGGATGTGTACCTTCCTGGCCGTGTCGAAGAAGGTATCGACCGCTTTTGGTTTGGGCATCGCGGTGACCTTGGTGCTCGGGATCTCCGTACCGGTGAACAACCTGGTCTACAACCTGATCCTGCGTGACGGCGCGCTGGTGGAAGGTGTTGATCTGAGCTTCCTTAACTTCATTACCTTTATCGGCGTCATTGCAGCGCTGGTACAGATTTTGGAGATGATCCTCGATCGCTTCTTCCCGTCGCTGTACAACGCACTCGGTATTTTCCTGCCATTGATCACAGTGAACTGCGCCATTTTCGGTGGCGTTTCCTTTATGGTGCAACGTGACTACAACTTTGCCGAATCGGTCGTGTACGGCTTCGGCTCCGGCACTGGCTGGATGTTGGCGATTGTCGCGATGGCGGGTATCCGCGAAAAACTCAAGTATGCCAATGTCCCCGCTGGGTTACGCGGTCTGGGCATTACCTTTATCACCACCGGGCTGATGGCGTTGGGCTTTATGTCCTTCTCCGGTGTTCAGTTGTAAAGGCGGGAAGAAGATATGGAAATTATTTTAGGCGTCGCGATGTTTACCGGCATCGTCATGGTGCTGGTGCTGCTCATCCTGTTCGCCAAATCAAAACTGGTGAACACCGGTGACATCGCGGTGGAAGTTAACGGCGATCTGGACAAAAGCTTTACCGCTCCGGCGGGTGACAAGCTGCTGAATATGCTCTCCAGCCAGGGGATCTTCGTTTCGTCCGCTTGTGGCGGCGGGGGATCTTGCGGCCAGTGTCGTGTCGTGATCAAAGAGGGCGGCGGCGATATCCTGCCGACCGAGCTGTCACACATCAACAAGCGTGAAGCGAAAGAAGGCTGTCGATTGGCCTGTCAGGTGAATGTGAAGCAGAACCTGAAAATCGAGTTACCGGAAGAGATCTTCGGCGTGAAGAAATGGGAGTGCGAGGTTATTTCCAATGATAACAAAGCCACCTTTATCAAAGAGCTGAAGCTGAAAATTCCTGACGGTGAAGACGTGCCGTTCCGCGCAGGTGGGTTTATCCAGATTGAAGCGCCGGCACACGACATCAGCTACGCCGATTTTGACGTACCGGACGAGTACCGTGGCGACTGGGACAAGTTCAACCTGTTCCGCTACCGTTCGGTGGTGAATGAAACCACCGTGCGTGCCTATTCGATGGCGAACTACCCGGACGAAAAGGGCATCATCATGCTCAACGTGCGTATCGCCACGCCACCACCGCGCGATCCGGACGTGCCACCGGGCATCATGTCTTCCTACATTTGGTCGTTGAAGGCCGGTGACAAGGTGACCATTTCCGGGCCGTTCGGCGAGTTCTTCGCCAAGGACACCGACGCTGAAATGATCTTCATCGGTGGCGGTGCGGGTATGGCACCGATGCGTTCGCATATCTTTGACCAGCTCAATCGTCTGAAGTCGAAGCGCAGAATTACCTTCTGGTACGGTGCGCGTTCACTGCGTGAAATGTTCTATGAGGACGATTTCAATCGGTTGCAGGAAGAGAACGAGAACTTCACCTGGCACGTGGCACTTTCCGATCCGCAGCCGGAGGATAACTGGACGGGTTACACCGGCTTTATCCATAATGTTCTGTTGGAAAACTATCTGCGGAATCACCCTGCGCCGGAAGACTGCGAGTTCTATATGTGCGGTCCGCCAATGATGAACGCTGCGGTGATCAAGATGTTGAAAGATCTGGGTGTCGAAGACGAAAATATCATGCTCGATGACTTTGGTGGCTAAATGCGTGGATGGGCAATGAAGGGGTTAATAACGACGGTGGCGCTGAGCGCCACCCTGTTATTGACTGGCTGCGGGCCGGAGCAGGTGAATCTCGACGGTAAAACCATGGGGACGTCTTATTCGATCCGCTATGTTACCGGCGACGACACGCCGTCTGCCGCTAAAATACAGGCGGAGATCGACAAGCGGTTAGAGTTGGTCAACGATCAAATGTCTACCTACCGGCCGAATTCCGAACTGAGCCGCTTCAATGCCAGCCGCGTCGTGGATAAGCCTTTCCCGGTCTCTGCCGCGACGACCGAAGTGGTGCTGGAAGCGCTACGGATTAACCGCGTCACCGATGGCGCTCTGGACGTGACCGTCGGGCCGTTGGTCAATCTGTGGGGGTTCGGGCCAGAAGGGCGACCGGAAAAGGTACCGAGTGCTGCGGCACTGGAACAACGTCGCGCCTGGACGGGGATCGACAAGCTGTCGGTGCAGGGCAATGCGTTGGTTAAGCGCATTCCAGAGCTATATGTGGATCTCTCTTCGATCGCGAAAGGCTATGGTGTGGATGTGATTGCCCAATATCTGCAATCGCAGCAGGTTAAAAACTACATGGTGGATATTGGCGGTGAGGTGCGTACCCGTGGCCATAACGGCGAGAAAAAACCATGGCGTATTGCCATTGAGCGACCAACCGCCGGCATGGAGCAGAAAGCGCAACTGGTGATCCAACCGGGTGAGATGTCGATCGCCACTTCGGGCGATTACCGCAACTACTTCGAGCAGGGCGGCGTGCGCTATTCGCATACGATAGATCCCATCACCGGCCGGCCGATCCATCACCATTTAGTGTCGGTCACGGTGTTAAGCCCTACCTGTATGGCTGCCGATGGTTTGTCGACCGGGCTGAACGTTTTGGGGCCGGAACGCGGCATGGCGCTGGCGAACCTGATGGGGATCCCGGTGTTTATGATTGTGAAAACCGCGACCGGTTTTGAAGAGCGCTACTCCGATGCGTTTAAACCCTATTTGAACAATAACTCGTGAGGTCGCTATGTTGACCGTATTTATCGCCAGCTTCGTGTTGTTTCTGCTGATTGTCGGCGGGATGTCATTGGGCTACGTGTTCAAACGCAAAAGCCTGCAAGGCAGCTGTGGGGGTATTACCGCGCTGGGGATGGATAAAGTGTGTGATTGCCCTGAACCTTGCGATGCACGCAAGAAGCGTCTGGAGAAAGAGGCGATGCGTCAGAAGCAGTTGGACAAGCACCGGATTATTTGAATACAAGGGGCGCATGCAGCGCCCCTTTCGCTATCTGTTATTTGGCTTGGCGAAAGCTTTTCGCCTCGGCCGGTGAGTTGACCATCACGCCGTCTACACCCAACGCCAGCGCCTGCTGGTATTCCGCCGGTGAATTAATGCCGAACAGAATAATGTGTGCAGGTCCTTGCGAACGGAAGCAGTCGATCGACTCTTTATCCCAGGTCAAAAACGCCTTGGAACGCCCTTCACCCAGCGTAAATTTCTCCACGACTTCCACTTCTCGCTTCAGTTCCAACCCGTACCAGCGCGGTTGCTGATTATCGGGTTTCAGCTCGCACTGATGTGACAGGCTGATATTTGCCAGCAGGTCGCGGGTTTCATCGCGCGTCTCAAAACGTTTGATGGCTTTCGGTAGCGCCTGCAGATAGTTGGCATCGGTGGAATACACGCGGGTGCGGTCCAGGCTGTTGGTTTTCTCCAATGTCGCCAACAGGGCTTTGCCGAATTGAACAGGGTCTGCGTCCGGCGACTTGATATCCAGATAGAAGTTGACCTTGGGGAACGCCGCCAGAATCTCATCCAATCTTGGAATGCCAATGCCTTTTCCGCGGAACGGGTGTGCCTCGCCTTGGGTGAATGACCAACCGGCATCGACTTTTGCCAACTGCGCGGCGGTAAAGGCGGAAACCAATCCCTGTTCGTTGGTCAGCGCTTTCAGATCAGAAGGGCGATGCAGCACGATCGCGCCGTCTTTGGATTCCTGTAAGGTGATCCAAATGGCGTCTGCGCCGTTTTTCAGTGCCGTTTCTATAGCGACGCGGGTGTTTTCAGGCGCGTCGGCGGTTCCACCCCGGTGCGCAATAATGGCAGGGGCGGCCTGAGCGGCAATGGATATCAGAGATAAAGCAGAAGCCAACAAATAGACAGATAATGTTTTCATGTAGGGCACCATCCTGTGCGAGGCGTTATGGTTGTCAGTCACTGGGGGGATTAATTTTCACAGCGTACTATTGAAAAATTACGCTTTTTTAACAAGTCGAAGATAATTGGTTGAAACCCTGTTTTCTTCGAACTGAACCGAGGCTTGAGCTTTCTCTTTTTGCCTGTATACTTATACAGTGTTATTGGAGGCGCAATGCGTAAAATCATTCATGTCGATATGGACTGCTTCTTCGCAGCGGTAGAAATGCGCGACGATCCCAGTTTGCGTGAGATTCCGCTGGCGATCGGCGGCAGTGCCGATCGGCGCGGGGTGATCAGCACCGCCAATTATCCTGCGCGTCGTTATGGTGTGCACAGCGCGATGTCGACAGCGATGGCACTCAAGCTTTGCCCGCATCTTAAACTGCTGCCAGGCCGTATGGCTGCCTATAAAGAAGCCTCGCAACACATCCGCGAAATCTTTGCGCGCTACACCCCGCTGATTGAACCGTTATCCCTGGATGAAGCCTATCTGGATGTGACCGACTGCACCCAGTGCAACGGTTCGGCGACGCTGATCGCCCAGCAAATCCGTCAGGCTATTTCCGATGAGCTGAACCTCACCGCGTCTGCCGGTATTGCCCCCATCAAGTTCCTCGCCAAGATTGCTTCAGAGCTCAATAAGCCGAATGGGCAATACGTCATCACGCCGGCGCAGGTGCCGGCATTTTTACAGCAACTGCCGCTGAGCAAAATCCCCGGCGTGGGGAAGGTGACCGCAAAACGGTTGGAAGAGGTGGGGCTTATCACCTGCGCAGATGTGCAACAGTACGATCTTGCTGCTCTGTTAAAGCGCTTCGGCAAGTTTGGCCGTGTGCTGTGGGAGCGCTGCCAGGGGATAGATCTGCGTGAGGTTTCGCCAGAACGGCTGCGTAAGTCGGTGGGGGTTGAGCGTACGCTGGCGGAAGATATCCATGACTGGGAGGAGTGTGAAACCTTGATCGTCGATAAGCTCTATCCCGAGCTGGAGATGCGGTTGCGTAAAGTGAAACCGGATCTGCACATTGCCCGCCAAGGGGTGAAGCTGAAGTTCCAGGATTTCCAGCAAACGACGCAGGAACACGTCTGGCCGGTGCTCAATAAAGACGACTTGATCAACGTGGCACGGCAGGTATGGCGCGAGCGGCGTGAAGGGCGTGGGGTGCGGCTGGTCGGCTTGCACGTGACGCTGTTGGACCCGCAACTGGAGCGTCAGCTGCTGCTGCCGTGGGAATAATAAAGGCGCAATGCAAGATTGCGCCTTTATGTAAACGGCTCGGTCATTTTTGGGGTTCAGCGTGCCGAACCCGGCAGATTACGCGCGCTCCGGGATAGCCTTCAACAGTGCGGTCAGCAGCTTCCAGTACAGGCCCACGCTTTCGATATGCACTTGTTCATCCGGCGAGTGTGGCCCGGTAATGGTTGGCCCAATTGATACCATATCCATATTTGGATACGGCTTTTTGAACAGGCCGCATTCCAGACCGGCGTGGATCACCATGATGTTTGGCGTCTTGTTAAACAGATCCTGGTAGATCTCACGCACCAGGTGCATGACCGGTGAGTCAGCATCTGGCTGCCAGCCCGGGTAGCCCCCTTTTGGTGCCACTTTGGCGTTAGCCAATTGGCCCAGAGCGGTCAGCATACCCACCACATAATCTTTGCCACTGTCGATCAGTGAACGGATCAGGCAGATGATTTCTGCTTCGCTGTCGCTGGTGGTGACCACGCCTACGTTCAGTGAGGTTTCTACCACGCCTTTGACCGCGTCGCTCATGCGGATCACGCCGTTTGGTGTGCCATTAAGCAGCGCGACGAAACGCTGTTGGCAGTCGACGGTCATTGCCTGAGATGCACTGGTGGTTGGCTCCAACAGCACGGTAATGTTTTTCTCTTTCGCGGCCAGTTCGTTTTGCAAGGTTGCCAGAAACGCCTGGGTCAGCGCTTTCAAGGCATCGGCTTTTTCGGCCGGTACGGCAACCACTGCAGAGGCTTCACGCGGGATAGCATTGCGCAGGGTACCGCCGTTCAGATCCAGCAGGCGCAGGTTCAACTCAGCGGTATGATCAAACAGGAAGCGTGCCAGCAGTTTGTTGGCGTTGCCCAGACCCACGTGGATATCGGCACCGGAGTGACCGCCTTTCAGGCCCTTGATCGTCAGCTTCAGGGTCTGATAACCAGCAGGTACGGCTTCGCGCTGCAGTGGCAGGGTGGTGATGAAATCAATACCACCGGCGCAACCCATGTAGATCTCGCCTTCTTCTTCGGAGTCGGTGTTGATCAGGATATCCGCTTGTAGCCAGTTAGCTTGCAGCCCGAATGCACCGTCCATACCGGCTTCTTCGGTCATGGTCAACAGCACTTCCAGCGGGCCGTGCTCAACGCTGTCGTCGGCCAGCACTGCCAGGGCAGAAGCCATACCGATACCGTTGTCGGCGCCCAGCGTGGTACCGCGTGCTTTAATCCACTCGCCGTCAATGTACGGCTGAATCGGATCCTTGGCGAAGTCGTGCACCGTGTCGTTATTCTTCTGTGGCACCATATCCAGGTGCGCCTGCAGGGCGACGGGCTTGCGGTTTTCCATGCCTTTGGTGGCAGGTTTACGCAGCAGAATGTTGCCTACATGGTCACGTTCGGCGTGCAGGTGTTTCTCTTTCGCCCACTCGAGGATGTGCTGTGCCAGCGCTTCTTCATGATAAGAAGGATGCGGAATAGAGCAGATTTTGGCAAAAATATCCCACAGCGGCTGTGGTGAAAGTTGAGACAATTCAGACACTATAAGTCTCCTGTAACAGCATTCTCGGCAAGGCGGGAATGCCGCTCGGTTAGGGTTAGGGGCATCTGTGCGGCTTTGGCACGATCTCCAGAGAATATCACTTTATTCCGGGCGGTGCCCGTACCGTATTGCGCTGTTTAAGCGCTTGATCACACTCGTTTGACGCGTCGTTGCTCATTTCTTCAGCATCAATCACCAGACGAATTACTTATGAATTCCACGGTTCAACTGGTATTTGGTGCGCCCAGTCTTTATAATCTCGCGCAACCTTTTTTCCCCTGATTACTGAGTAAGCCGCACCACTGCTGGCTGGGACACCATTCTATGAGCGAAAAATACGTTGTTACCTGGGATATGCTGCAAATGCAAGCGCGCAAACTGGCTCACCGCCTGCTGCCTGCTGACCAATGGACAGGCATTATTGCCGTAAGCCGCGGCGGCCTGGTGCCGGCAGCCTTACTGGCCCGTGAGTTGGGTATTCGCCACGTGGATACCGTCTGCATTTCCAGCTATGACCATGACAACCAACGCGAAATGAAAGTGCTCAAGCGTGCGGAAGGCGACGGCGAAGGCTTTATCGTGATCGACGATCTGGTGGATACCGGCGGCACCGCGAAAGCGATCCGTGATATGTACCCGAAAGCGCATTTCGTCACCATCTTCGCCAAGCCGGCGGGTCGCCCGCTGGTGGATGACTATGTGGTTGATATCCCGCAAGACACCTGGATCGAACAGCCATGGGACATGGCGGTGACCTTTGTGCCACCGATCGGCGGCCGTTAAGTTCGCCACACTGATTCGTGAAAACGCCCGGCTCCGCCGGGCGTTTTTGTTTCTGATATTCGCCACTGGGCCATGGGGTGTGCATCAAGGCAGCAAGCGAGCGGGGCCGACACAGATGTCGCTTCAAGTATGACGGGTATATCGCGCCAGAGTTCGGTACACTACCTCGAGTTAATTAGTAGGCTGTTTGCGGCCTACGGCCAGATTTACGGAGACTGTTGTTACCATGGCACAGGCCAACCTTTCTGAAATCCTGTTTAAACCCTCATTTAAGCACCCAGAGACCTCGACACTGGTCATGCGTGCGCGCAACAAAGTCAGTGCAGAGCTGCATTCCACGCTAGAAGGCAATACCGTCAGTAACTGGTATCGCATGCTTAACCCCCTGCTGTGGACCTGGCGCGGTGTCGATCCGATCGAGATCAACGAAGTGCTGGCGCGCATTGCGGTCGCAGATGTGGAACACACCAACGACAAGTGGCTCGATACCGTGGTCGGTTACCGTAACGGCAACTGGATCTACGAGTGGGTACACCAGGGCATGCGCTGGCAGCAGAGCGCGCTGGAACAGCAAGATCCCCTGATCGGTGGGCAGCACTGGCTGAACGCCGCCAATTTTTACAGCATCGCCGGTTACCCGCATCTGAAAGGGGATGAGCTGGCCGAACAGGCTGAAGCGCTGTCCTGTCGGGCCTACGAAGAGGCCGCGCTGTTACTGCCGTACCAGTTGAAAGAGCTGGAGTTCCGCATTGAGGGCGGCAGCAGTATCACCGGGTTCCTGCATATGCCAGAGAAAGGCGAAGCGCCGTTCCCAACGGTACTGATGTGCGGCAGTTTGGACACGTTACAGACCGATTATCACCGCTTTTTCCGCGACTATCTGGCACCGCATGGCATTGCCATGCTGACCATTGATATGCCTTCTATCGGTTCTTCTTATAAGTGGAAACTCACGCAAGATTCCAGCTTCCTGCACCAGCAGGTGCTCACTCAACTGGCCTCGGTGCCGTGGGTTGATCATCAGCGGGTGACGGCGTTTGGCTTCCGTTTCGGCGCCAACGTCGCCGTCCGTCTTGCCTACCTGGAGCCGCAGCGGCTGCGGGGTGTGGCTTGTCTGGGGCCGGTGGTGCACCGCTTGTTGTGCGACATCAACACGCAGCGACACGTGCCGGATATGTATATGGACGTGCTGGCCAGCCGCATGGGCATGGCCAACGCGTCGGATAACGTGTTGAAGATTGAGCTGAACAGTTATTCGCTGAAAACCCAGGGATTGTTGGGCCGCCGCTGTCCGACGCCGATGTTGGCCGGTTACTGGGATCAAGATCCCCTCAGCCCGAAAGAGGAAGCGCAACTGATCGCGTCGTCTTCTATGGACGGCAAGCTGATCGCCATACCGCGCGCGCCTGTCTACAGCAGTTTCCACAAGGCATTGCTACAGATGACACATTGGATGAAAGATAAAATGCGTTAAATAGTTGCTAAATTTTAACAATTTGTTAAAAAGAGTGGTCTACATTGAGGAGGTTAAAGAATGACGTTACCGAGTGGTCACCCTAAAAGCCGACTAATGAAACGTTTCGCCAGCTTGGGGCCGTATCTGCGTGAAGGGCAGTGTGAGAACGACCGTTTTTTCTTTGATTGTTTAGCCGTTTGCGTCAATGTTAAGCCCGCACCAGAGAAACGCGAGTTCTGGGGCTGGTGGATCGAACTGCATGCTGAAGATACGCGCTTCACCTATGCCTATCAGTTCGGCCTGTTTGATAAAGAAGGGCATTGGACGCCGGAAAAGATTAAAGATACTGAAGTCAAAACCAAGCTGGAAACTACCCTGCGTGATTTCCACCGCCGTCTGGGCGAACTGCTGAATACAATGGAACTGACGTTAGAGCCCGCCGCTGATTTCAAAGAAAAACTGATTAAACTTTCCGCCTGACCCCGTTTGACCACAAGTATTCTGCTGATTTCGCGTTGTGCCTGTTGGCATAACGCGTCTCTCCTGTTACAAAGTCCCTAGTATTATTCTTCTCATCTTATACGGCAGAAACACTATGAACGGCAGCCAGACACTGGTTGTGAAATTGGGCACCAGCGTGTTGACCGGCGGATCGCTGCGTCTTAACCGTGCCCATATTGTCGAACTGGTACGCCAGTGCGCACAACAGCATGCAGCGGGTCACCGCATCGTTATCGTGACTTCCGGCGCGATTGCCGCCGGGCGCGAGCATTTGGGTTACCCCGAACTCCCCGCCACCATCGCCTCCAAGCAGCTGCTGGCGGCGGTTGGGCAGAGCCGGTTGATCCAACTGTGGGAACAACTGTTTTCCATTTACGGTATCCACGTCGGGCAGATGCTGCTGACGCGTGCCGATCTGGAAGACCGTGAACGCTTCCTCAACGCACGTGACACCATGACGGCGCTGCTGGACAACCGTATCGTGCCGGTAATCAATGAGAATGACGCGGTCGCGACCGCAGAAATCAAGGTGGGCGACAACGATAATTTGTCGGCATTGGCGGCGATCCTCGCCGGGGCCGATAAGCTGTTGTTGCTGACCGATCAGCAGGGGTTATACACCGCAGACCCACGTAACAACCCGCAGGCTGAGCTCATCCGTGAAGTGCACGGCATCGACGACGCACTGCGCGCCATCGCTGGCGACAGCGTTTCCGGCCTGGGTACCGGCGGTATGGGGACCAAACTGCAAGCCGCTGACGTGGCCTGCCGCGCCGGTATCGACGTGATCATCGCCGCCGGCAGCAAGCCAGGCGTCGTGGGCGACGTGATTGAAGGCAAACCGGTGGGCACGCGTTTCCATGCGCTGGAAACCCCGCTGGAAAACCGCAAACGTTGGATCTTTGGTGCACCACCGGCCGGCGAGATCACCGTAGACGACGGTGCCGTCGACGCCATTATGGCGCGTGGCAGTTCGCTGCTGCCGAAGGGCATCCGCGAAGTTAAAGGCGATTTCTCCCGTGGTGAAGTGATCCGCATTCGCAACCTGGCGGGGCGCGATCTGGCGCACGGCGTCAGCCGCTACAACAGCGACGCGATGCGCATGATTGCCGGGCATCACTCACAGGAAATCAGCGAAATTCTCGGTTATGAATACGGCCCGGTGGCAGTGCACCGCGACGATATGATAGTCAGTTAAGGAGTGAGCATGCTAGAGCAAATGGGGAAGGCCGCCAAACAGGCTTCCTGGCAACTGGCGGTGCTGAGCACGGCAAAGAAAAATCAGGTGTTGTCGGTGATCGCCGACAGACTGGAAGCCGAAAGCAAAGTGATTTTACAGGCTAATGAACAGGACATGGCACAGGCACGCGCCAGCGGGATGACCGAAGCGCTGCTCGATCGCCTGTTGCTGACCCCGGCGCGGCTGGCAGCGATCGCCAACGACGTGCGCCAGGTGTGCCGTTTGAACGACCCGGTCGGCCACGTATTGGACGGCAGCCTGCTGGACAGCGGGCTGAAGCTGGAGCGTCGCCGCGTGCCGCTCGGCGTGATTGGCGTGATTTATGAAGCGCGGCCGAACGTCACCATCGACGTCGCCAGCCTGTGCCTGAAAACCGGGAATGCAGTGATCCTGCGTGGCGGCAAAGAAACGCACCACACCAACCAGGCGACAGTGAAAGTGATCCAGCAGGCGCTGGAACAGTGCGGCCTGCCGGCTGCAGCGGTGCAGGCGATTGAAAGCCCGGATCGCGCACTGGTGAATGAGCTGCTGCGCCTGGATCGTTACGTCGATATGCTGATCCCACGCGGTGGTGCTGGCTTGCACAAGCTGTGCCGTGAACAGTCGACCATTCCGGTGATCACCGGCGGTATTGGTGTTTGCCATACCTACGTTGACGACAGCGTTGATTTCGACAAGGCGTTGACGGTCATCGAGAATGCCAAAATCCAACGTCCAAGCGCCTGTAACTCGCTGGAGACGTTGCTGGTGAACCGTAATATCGCTGCTGAGTTCCTGCCTGCGCTGAGCACCCGAATGGCTGCAGTTGGCGTCACTCTGCATGCCGCAGAGAACGCGATGCCGCTGTTGCAAGACGGCCCGGCAACGGTGGTGGCGGTAGCGGCGGAGGATTATGACGACGAATGGCTGTCGCTGGACCTGAACGTGGCGCTGGTGGATGACATCGATCAGGCCATCGACCATATCCGTACCCACGGCACCAGCCACTCCGACGCGATCCTCACCCGCTCACTGAGCAGCGCCGAGCACTTTGTGCGCGCAGTGGACTCCAGCGCGGTATACGTCAACGCCAGCACCCGCTTCACCGACGGCGGCCAGTTTGGCCTGGGCGCAGAAGTGGCCGTCAGCACCCAGAAACTGCATGCCCGCGGCCCAATGGGCCTGGATGCACTGACCACCTATAAGTGGATCGGTTATGGCGACGATTTGGTTCGCAGTTAACGTTAGGTGCGGTGTTTAGGTTTAATGTAGGGGCGCAGCATGCTGCGCCCTTTGTTTATACCTGAACTGGCATCGTTACTGGCCTAGGTGAAACCTTATCTGACAGTCGGCTTTGTGCTGTGAGCAGACGTTGGACATTTTAGCCGCCACGGGGGGCGGCTCCAGGTTGCGACTCATTTTTCAGAATTAAAAACTCCAGCCTGCCGTGGTCGCAAGTGTTACAAACGGCCCTGCCAGTGTAACGTTGTGATGGCTGATGATTTCACTCGCTGATAAATGTTCGTTATCCGTTGTTGTATGCGCATCTGAAATCAGCACGGTCCTGAATCCTAGCTCTGGCGCTGCGCGGCAGGTAGAATCCACACAGAATTCTGTTTTCATACCTGCGATAACCAACTGTTTAACGCCTCGCTGGCTGAGCTGATGCTGAAGACCTGTATCACGGAAGCAACTGGGATACTTTTTAATAAACACGATATCCTGCTCAGCGTTTACGTTCAGTTCGGGTATCAGTTGCGTTAACGGACTTTGCTCTGAGAATGGGGAATCATTGGGTCCGGTGTGGCGGGCAAAAAAAACGGGTACCTGAGCCTGCCTTGCTTTTTCAATCAGCAGACGAATATTCGACAGAACTGCGTCTGCGGACTGCGGGGAAGCCGGGCCACGGAAAAGCCCCTCTTGCATGTCGATAACTAAAAGTGCATTTTCAGATAAAATCATGATGTGTCTCCATTCAGAACGTTATGAACGGAGCGATTTTCTTCCCCGTCCGGTTTGGCGGGGATTCAGAATCTGTTTTGTCAGGAGCTAGTCACAGATACGTCCACCTCGCCGAAGGTATCGGTGGTGGTAAATGTGGTTGCTGGCTGAACTGACTTAATCATTTTCTGACCTTTTCGTATTTGTTGAGTATTTGGAACAGAAATTATAAAAACTGCTCTTTTCTTGTAGCACTGAGTAAATACCGATTTCAATAAATATTTTGCCTGAAGGGAATTCGGCCTTAGCGGCCTCAGGCTGGCCAGACAAAGTACCTTAAGCGAGCTTGGGGATAAAGGACTGCGGGTGGCCCAGCGCCTCGGCCAACTTAGCCTGAGTGATACCTTTTTCTATACGAGCATCCCGAAGTATTTTTATAACTAATTGATACTCGGTTGAATAAACTGAAATCATGGCGTTTTTCGCGAGTGATATCCCAAAGCAGAATATCTGCAATTATCCCAGAAAGGGATTGTTAAGCAATCAGTTAACTAGAGGAATTAATTATGATGAATAAACGAAGCCGGTACCCACGGACGTTATCGTCTTATTAGCATGGGAGCTGGACAATAAACACCACCCACGCCCCCATTATTACCCATCAATATCCCACGCTATTTCTTAACCATAAGATGCTTTCGTTCTTCTTTGCTCATCGCTTTGTTTGAGCTGGAAATAACGCAGTTATATTCTTTGCCTTTATTAATAATCATAAAGGTGCTGACGGGGTTTTTAAAATCTTTGCCGATGGTGAAATAAACATAGTCCTGCGGTAAAGCGCTGGGTTTAAAGGCACCAAACGCATAAACCCCTTCCAGACCCAGTGCCGATAAATCAATCGTCAATTCCATCGGCTGCGTGGCCATTGGGGACGGCAGCATAGATTTTGCGGACATCATCATAGAGCTGGGGTTAACGGTGTATTCGCTGGTGACTTTCATGCCGACATACTTGGATGTGGGCATCGAAAGCTCTTTCATACAGGCGGCATCGTGCTTGGGTGCAGGGCTGCCATTTTCTTGTACGGCATGAACGTGTTCCAGGGTGACCGTCTCTTTGCCGGTCACCGGTTGTTTGCTGTCTGCTGCCTGTGCCATACCAACCATAGTGATGGCGGCAACTGTCGGTAGAATAATGCCAGTCATTACTTTCATTACTTTTCTCCTGACTTTTTATGAATGGAAAGCCCTATTAACTTTCCTGTGTGTGTAGTCGGTGGGATCTAATTAATAAAGTCATAGGCAGCACTCTGTCGTCTCATATAGATATGAGAAATGACGAGTTAACCCGAAAATTAACTGGCGTTTTTAAGCTGTATAAAATGAATGTTGTTTTAACGTTGTCGGCCAGTTGGCTGGCATATTCGTTGTATGAATAACCTTAGTCAAAATCTGGAATAGATACAACTCGACATATAAGAATTTTTTATCTTGAATTTAAGGTTGAGTTGGTGGGTTGATATAACTCATTTTCTTACAAAGGGTTATATTTATCTACGGTAAATTTGTCAGCCCTGTTTGCCTGCAATCAGGTCTTCCTCTAATTAATGAGGCTATTTATTATTTCAATTGATATGTATGCATGTGGTCATTATTGCTTTGATTATTTTCTTGCCTGGAATAGGCGCTCTGTAATAAACAGCCCTTTAACCAAGGGTCTATCAGCCGCAGGGCGGTTTATTAACATTTGATGTTAGCGCTTATTTAACCACGGCAGCATCCGCACCAGCGCGTTGTCCTTCACGATGTAGTGATGGAACAGCGCAGCGGCGGCATGCAGCCCAATCAGCCAGTAGCCAAAAGAGGCGAGCGTCTTGTGCCAGCCGATGATAGCCCGCGCCTGCGGGCGGTCGGCAACGTCGGCAAAGGGCATTGGCAAACCGAATAGAAACCACTCTTTACCGCCCAGATAGCGGGAATAGACACCCAGAACCGGCAGTGTCAGCAGTAAGAGGTAAATCAGGCTATGCACCAAATGAGCCGCGCCGGTTTGCCATTTTGCCGGTTTAGGGGCAATAGCGGGGCTGGTGTGGCGCCAGCGCAGGAACAGGCGGGCGATCATCAAGACAAAGACCGTTACGCCGCAACTGAAGTGGGTCACGACCAGCAGGTACCACAATGGGGTGCCTGGCAGGGTAAAACCTCTCAGCTCAATCGTTGTGCAGGTCACGACCAGCAGGATCGCCACCAACCAGTGCAGGCGGATCTGCATTGGCATATAAGAGTTCTGCACCGGGTTACCTTTTGATGTTAAATCGTCTAGCTGCTGAGAGTAACGAAATGTTACAGGCGAGGAAAGCGCCGGATGCGAATTTCATCCGGCGCGGCAGTCACACTCAGTTGACCTTGGCTTTGGCAAAGTCACTGCCGTTAACGTCAACCACATAACCGCTAACGTTGCTGCGGGTGGCGTAGAACACCTTGCCGTTAGCCAGTGGCAGCAGCGGAGCCTGTTGGGCAAAAATCACCTGCGCTTGCTGATAAAGCTTGGCGCGTTCGGCAGGGACGCTGACCTGAATCGCCTGCTGGATCAGTTTGTCATAGCTGCTGTCGCACCAGCGGGCCGCGTTGGCACCGGTTTGCACGCCAGCGCAGTTGAGCAGGGTAGCGAAGTTATCCGGGTCGCCGTTATCCGACATCCAGCCGTACAGGGCGCTCTGTTGTTCCCCTTTGCGCAGCCCGGCCAGGTACTGGCCCCACTCCCAGGTGACGATTTTGGCTTTCACACCCACTTTCGCCCAGTCGTTTTGGATCATCTGGGCAATTCGCCGTGAATTAGGGTTGTAAGGTCGCGCCACCGGCATCGACCAGATGTCGGTCTCAAACCCTTTCTCCAAACCGGCCTGCTTCAGCAGTTCACGGGCTTTTTCCGGGTTGTAAGCGTATTCAGGCAGTTTGTCGTTATAGCCCAGCATGCCCGGCGGCAGTATCGAATAGGCCGGTGTGCCGCTGTCTTTAAATACCGCAGCCACAATCGCCTTTTTGTCTACCGCGTAGCTCAGCGCCTGGCGCACCAGCACGTTATCAAACGGCTTCTTCTGGGTATTGAACGCCAGATAGCCGACGTTCAGGCCGTCGATACTGTTCAACTGCAGGTTTTTGTCGCTCTTGATGGCGTCAAATTGCTCCGCCAGCGGAGCAGGGATGATCTGGCACTCGTTGGTTTTCAGCTTGGCCAGCCGGGTTTCAGGGTTGGGTGTAATGGAAAAAATCAGGTGCTTGCTGGCCACTTCGCCCTGCCAGTAATGGGGATTGGCGATGTAGCGGATCAGTGAGTCCTGTTTGTACTGTTGCAGTGCGAACGGACCGGTGCCGATAGGCCAGTTATCGACATTTTCCGGCGTGCCTTTTTTCAGCATGGCGTCGGCATATTCGGCGGAAAGGATCGACGCAAAATCCATTGTCCAGTCAGCCAGGAACGCGGCGTTAGGCTGGCTCAGCGTAAAGCGCACGTGGTCGTTATCCACTGCCTCTACCTTGGTGATCAACGTGTCCAGCCCGGTGTCGGTAAAGTACTCGTAGTTGCCGCCGGATACCTTGTGATACGGATTATTGGGGTCTTTTTGACGCATCACGGTGAACACGACGTCCTCGGCGTTGAAGTCACGCGTGGGGGTGAAGAACTTGTTGCTGTTGAATTTCACGCCTTTACGCAGCGTAAAGGTGTAGGTTTTGCCATCCGGGCTGATGGTCCACTCGGTCGCCAGTGAGGGCGCCGGGGTTTTATCGCTTTCACGCAATGTCAGCAGGCGGTTGTACAACACCTGCGACGTCGCGATAAAGGTGGTCCCAGAGCTGGAAAGCTGCGGGTTGAATGATTCCGGTGAGGCCACGGTGCAATAGACCAGAGTATCCGTGGCGGCCAGTGCGCTGCCCGCCGCCAACAAACCGGTTCCCGCCAATAACAGACCCACAGTGCTTTGTTTAAAATGCATAAAATGGATGGCTCCCTCAGGTTAATCGAGGACACTGCCGCCGCTGTGGCATTCAGGCAGCCCTCAATTTAAATATAAGTGATTGATCGCGAATATGGGAGCTAGCTGTCGATTGTTGTTTTTGTCACAGCATCCTCAACAGCGCTTTTCGGTATAGAGCCTTCCCCGTCAGGCAAATTTACAGTATGAACAGGTTGTTCTATATTCATGAAAATGATAATAAGTGTTATTATCATTTTCATTTGTAACCGAACCGAAACATCTTCTGTGCGTTGTCATGGCCTTGCAAAAGGCGGATGCGCCGTCCCGTTTTACGTGCGCCAGGGGGGCAAGCACGCAAACCACAATAAAAAGGATCACGCCAGGCAGCCTGTGTATAGGGCGGCAGGCCGTATCCGGTATTTACCCCGTATTGGCCGTTATTAGACGCAATCTGCGGCGGCGGGGTTTTGGCTTCCGTTGTTTCAACATTTGTTTATGGCTTATCAAAGGTAGGTAACATGTCGGAAACTGTTTTGGCTACAGAATGGCTGCCGCTGACACCGGCTCAGTTAGACTTCTGGGAAGAGTTTACTTTGCATCCCGGGCAGCCGTTTTCCACCGTCGCCCACGCCACTGAGTTACGCGGAGCGGTAGACGAGATAGCGCTGTGCCGGGCGATTACCCTCACGCTTGCCGAAACGCAGGCATTCGCACTGCGCTTTAATGCGGGTATTGGCAACCGTCCGCCGCAGCAGCGTTATGATCCTTCCTGGGCACCGGCGTTGAATTGTATCGACCTGCAAGAGCAACCCGATCCCTACCTATCCGCGATGCGCTTGATCCAGGCGGATATTGGGCAACCGATGGATCTGTGCAATCGGCCGCTGGCGGCAATGTGGTTAATCAAACTGGGGCCGTCGCGCTTTATCTGGTTCGTTCGTGCGCACCATATCGTCATCGATGGATTCGGCATGGCGCTGATCGAACACCGCTGCGCCGCGCTGTATGCACACTTCCTTGGCAAGGGTGCGGCAGGGCAAGCATTGGGGGCGTTCGACACCTTCCAACGTCATGAGCTGGCCTATGCCACGTCTGAACGCTGCACTAAGGATCGTCTTTTTTGGCAGCGTTATTTACCGCCGTCACAGACGTTACCCACGGTACGCAAAGGCGGCAGGGAATATGGCGTGAAATGTCTGAGCACCAGCACGGCGCTGCCGGGCGAGATCTCACAGCGGCTGCGTGGGTTATCGGAACGTAGCGGCATCGGCTGGCCCGATTTGCTGCTGGCACTGTCCGCCGCCTGGCTGTTCTTTACCTTACCGCCGCTACCGCACGATAAGGGCGATACGCGCACCATGTGGATGCCGGTAATGAACCGTCGTAGTAGCAAGGCGACCAGTACACCAGCACTGGCGGTCAATACACTGCCGTTTTTGGTGTCGCTGCGCGTGGAAGAGACTCTCGGGCATTTTCTTTCCAACCTGGCGCAGACCTTGCGTGAGCTACGCAGCCACGCCGGTTATCGCCTGCGGCAGATCGCCGCCGATCGTGGCGTGACGCCGGCTTCGCGTCTGTTTATTTCCCCGTTTATCAACGTTCAGCCGTTTGATCCTGCGGGTTTCAGCGGGTGCAACAGCACACGCAAGGTATTGGCGGGTGGCTCGGGTGACGGCGCTAATCTGACCTTCCGCGGGCGCACCGATGCCGACGATTTACATCTGGATATTGATATCTACGTGCAGCAGTTCCCTGGCATTGGGGTTGCTGACTACGGTAACGCCCTGCAGGATTTTTTACTGCGAGCATTGCGGGAAGAAGCGTTGGAGACCGCGGTGGGTGAACTGATGGCGGTGCCCGCCTGAGGGGGAATAACCCGGCGTAATAGCGCAACCGGTAGGGGTCGAACACGTTCGACCCGATTTGCCTTTGTGAGCGGGCGCAGCATGCTGCGCCACGACGTTTAAACAGTGTTAACGCGCCAGCAGCGCTGCGACCTCCCGCGCATTTTTACAAGGAATGAGCAGCGTGGGGGGGAGCCGGGTGCCAAAGGCATCATTGAGCTGGGTAGCCACTTGCCGGATATGTGGCAGCTTCAGCCCCATGCTGATAAAGGCCGTTTCTTCCCCCCACTCAGGGCGCGGCGTTGCACCGATGGCCTGCAAATAGATAGCCAAAATCTTGCCGCTGTTTGCCGCGGGTGCATGTGGCAACGGCGCCGCGCAGGCGTTTAGCCCCGGAGCTGCACGCTCAGCGCTGAACGCCGCCCGGATGCGGTGACGGTCCGTTTTACCGTTGCCGGAAAGCGGCAGCGTTTCGGCGTGGATAAAGCGCGTTGGAATATGGGTGCAAGGCAGATAGCCGGTGGAAAAGGCGCGGATGGCCGCTAGCGACAGCGGTTTGCCGTCATGGGTAAGGTACATCGCCCCCAGCGTGGCTTCGGCATTGTCGCCGCCTGGGTAATCCACGACCACGATATCGAGAATGGCCTCATGCCCGCGCAGCACGTCTTCAATCTCCGGTAATGAGACGCGCACGCCACGGATTTTCACATAACCGTTTACCCGGCTGGCGAACAGAATATTGCCGTCTGCACGATAGTAACCCTGATCGCCGGTGCGGAAGGCTCGCAGCGGTTGCCCGTCGGGGCCGTCCAGGGTGACAAAGTCATGTTGTTTTAGAGCGCCGTCTTCCAGATAGCCCAATGCCAGATTAACCCCCGCCGTATGAATACGTCCAACCACCCCTGCCGGGCAATGGGTGCCGTCGTCATGGCAGATAAAGTATTGGTTGGCCGGCAACGGCTGGCCATAAGGCACGGTGCCGGTATCCTGTTCCGCAATCGGGTGCCAGATGCTCCAGATGGTGGTTTCGGTCGGGCCACCGAGTGAGAACAGGCTGATGTCGGGGCGCAAACCACGTAACAGCTGCACCGTTGCCGGTTTGATGTAATCACCGCCTTGGGCCACCAAGCGCAGTGAGCGCAGGCTGTCGTCTGTTTTGCAGGTGAGCAGCATTTCCAAAATGGCGGGCACCGAACACCACAGGCTAACGCGATGGCGCTCTACCAACTGGTTCCAACTGATGGCGTCTTTTTCCTGATGCGGTGCCGGTAGTACCAGCGTCGCCCCGGCGCTGAGCGAGCCGAACAGATCAAACATCGACATATCGTGGTGCGGCGGCGTGACTGAGATCATCACGTCATCAGCGGTAACCGCCCAGCGTTGCAGGGTTTGGCCGATGACGTTGGCCGTTGCGCGGTTGTTGAGCACCACGCATTTTGGTTTGCCGGTCGTGCCGGAGGTATACAGGTAATAACTGGCCTCGGTGCTGGCGCTGCGATCGGCCAGCGTCTGGCTGTCCGGTAGCTTGGCTGCGTCTGCCGTGGGGGCCAAAAGTTCTTCTGGCGTTACCCCGTGCTCCGTTTCCAGCTCACCCTGGTGTACTACCAGATCCGGCCGACAGTTGCTCAGCAGATAAGCGGTGCGCTCGGGGGGGGAGTTGATGTCGATCGGCACCCAAATAATACCCAGCAGTGCACAGGCGAGGGAGATCGTCACATGCTCTGGGCTGCGTGCCAGATACAAGGCCAGCACGCTGCCAGGTTTCAGGCCACGCCGTTGCAGATTGGTCATTACGCTGCCGACTTGCCGGCCAAGTTCTGGGTATGTCAGGCTCTGTTGATCGCAGATCAAGGCCGGTCGCGGCTGTGGATCGTTAAACAGCCGGTCAGCTAACTGCGCCAGGTATGGATAGGCGGTAAATGCCGTCTCGCTGTGGTTATGGCGATAGTGCTGATAATCGATAAATTGCGCTGGAGCGATCTCCAAATCGCCGTCCCGGCACATTAACGTTATCCGGCGTTGCAGCGCACTCAGCATCGCCTGTACCTGCTCACCGTCCAGTGCCTGTTCGGCATAGTCGACGCACAGCAGCAAATTCTTGTCGGCGTCCTGCGTCAGCCGAATATCGATCGCCACCTGCGGTGTCTGCGTCACGCCGTCATGGTAGCGCACGGGGGCATTGGCTGGCAGCGTCTCCCAACCTAAGCAATTGGTGAGGATCACCGGCAGCGCAGGCGATCCCTGGCTGTGGTTCAGCAACTGTCGCGCCAAATCAACACCGGAAAATGTCAGGTGATCGAGCGCACCTAATACGTCGTCTTGCAATGCCTGCGCGCGGCTGACAAAGGTGCCACCCTGACGCGCATAGCGTACTGCCACGAAGGTGGAGGCGTTGCTGAGTGCGCCGTCCGCAGCGGGAAAGGCGACGGGGACGCCGACGCACAACTCGCCGTCGGTGGTCCACTGCGCCAGCGTATCGAGGATCAGTGCCGACAGGCTGCTGTTGCGCAGCAATGCGTGGGCAGAGCCCAGGCGTGAGAACTGTTTTAACGTTTCGCGTGGCAGCGTCAACGTGGCGCGGCGGTAGCGTGAAGACTTGATATTAGCCAGCGGAGTACGCCAGGGTAGCGCAGACGGCGTGGTGACGTTCTGCAACTTGGCCTGCCAATAGGCCGCATCCGTCTGGCGCTGTTCTGCGCTGGCGGCGGCGGGTGGCACCGGGGGGGCGACGGGCCGCAGCGGGGTGTCGTCAAATAACCGGGCAATCACGGTGGAAATGCCCTGGCCGTCGAGGATCAGCGCGTCGAAGCTGGTGAAAACCACGCTGTCGTGATGGGCGTCCTGCATCTCCGGCAATTGAATGACGGCGATACGCCACAAAGGCTGCGTAGGATCGTGCCGCTGGTGCGAGTATTGATCGCGCAGGGCTGCCAGCCGTTGTTGTGCAACCTCATGATCGCACTCACGCAGATCGTGACGATCCAAGTTTAGCGTAGCTTCCTGTCGTACATGCTGGGTGAAACGGTGAGGATCAATACAGGTGCGCAGCGCTGGATAGTGCTGCACCAGTTCACTCAGTCGGTTTTCCAACCGCGCCACGTCCAACTGCAGACCGCGATATTCGCGAAAGTCGTGCATTGCCACGCCGCCTAGCGGCCATTGTTCGCTGCGCCCGAGCAGGTAAGCCTGCTGCAGCGTGCTTAATGGTGTCTCCATGGTATTTCCCTATTGTCGCTAACCAACGAAAAAGAAAACAGGGCGCGTGAGGCCACGCACCCGGAACCGATATCAAGCTTTGGGTGCCAGCACCTTTAGCAGCATGTGCACACCTTCAGCGGCATTGGGGGCCCGTTCACAGATCAGGGCGGCAAGTGCCGTTGGGGTAGGGTGGGCCGCCACATCTTCTGGGGTCAGCGCCACCGACAGATATTTGTTAAGCACGGCCAGTAAGGCCAGCAGGCCATCCTGCGGTAGCTGCAGGGTGTTGATGTCGTCGTCATCACCCAGCTGGGCGTCCGGCGCGACGCGCGCTAACAGCCGGTGTAACAGTTGGCGTACCGGCGCCTGGCGGCTCAATGCCTGCGCGGAACATTGTGACAGCCACTGCGCCAACGGCTGGTTGAAACTGTCCGGCTGGTTGGCGGCCCGTTTTAACAAGGCACCGTAGGTAGCGAACAACTGCGGCAGCAGCCGATCCGGGAAAGCGTCCTGACGCACATCCCAGTTGATCAGAATGCCGCCGTTGGCGTGCGCGACCTGGGCATCAAGCGCAACCTGCGGGCCCTGGGAAATCACCCATTCCAGCGGACCAAAGGTGCGGGTGACATCATCAGAAAACAGCGCTTTGCCGTGGATGCCAAAACCGGCGGTAAACACCACAGGCGAAGGTTGCATGCTGCCTTGCAGGCGCGACAGGTCGCGCATCACGCTGACGCCGGGGTAGTCGGCGTTCGCGATCAGTTCCGCCAGTTGGTCCATCAGGCGGCGGCTGAACGTTGACAGGTTTTCCGTCGGATTCAGCGTGATGCCGAGAAGCACCAGATTAGAAAAATCGCCAATGATGTTATCGACGTTTTCTGCTTCCCGGTGGAACAGCGGCACATTCAACCGGAAGCGTGACAGGTTCCAGCCATGGCCGACGGTCACGGCAAACAGCGCCAGAAACAGTGATGACAGCGTGATGTGATGTGCCTTGGCGGCCTCTTCCAGCGCTTGGGTTTCTCTTGCGCTCAGTTGCAGCGCCAGCCGATCGCTACGGCAGCGATCCGGCGTGCGCAACAGATGCGGTGCGGGCGGTAACTGAGTCAGACGTTCACGCCACCAGGCTTGGGCACGGGCGCGGCGTGCCTGTAGCGCCGTGTCGGCACGGTGACGGTCCAGGTAATCAAAATAGGGAATGCTGCTGTCATCGGGTGCTGTTGGGCATTGATGATAAAAACGCGCCAGATCCTCCATCAATACACGAAAACCCATCGCATCACCGGCAATCATGTCCAGATCCACATGCAGTCTGCTGTGACCACCGGGCAGCAGGCTAAGGCTGATATCGCAGGGGACACCCTGTTCCAGCGGCAATTTTTGGCTGCTTTTCGTTTGGCGTTTATGGGCTAGCCGGTTGGCAACATCAGGAGCATCGGCGTGGCTAAAATCGTCCAGATGCAGGCGATGTTGAGGGCCACTGGCATCGATTGTCTGCTGGCCATCCGCCGTCACGCGCAGGCGCAACATGGGGTGATGCAGGTAAAGAGCGGTAACGGCCTGTCTCAGTCGTTCGACGTCCAGGTCACTGCAGTTAAATTCCGCATACAGGTGGGCAGATACGCCCCCCAGCGGCGCTTCAGATTGCCTGCCAACCCAGTAGGCAGCCTGCATCGTGGTCAACGCTTTCATCGGGTTTCCATCAGTATTGAGAGACTGTAAGAATATATGTCAATGTTAATGGGAATGAAAATTATTACTATTTTTATTTGTTTCAATAACGCATGTAAATAATACGGTTAATACCGGTTTTTGCTCGGCGGGTGAAATTGTTAATTTCAATATAGTTATGTTTTACATTCATTTTAAATGAAATTATTGGTTTGTATCGTTACGGGTAACTTCGATTTTATTTCTGTGCGTTGTGGCTTTTTATCTGCACGGTTATTTTCTTAAGTGATAATGATTTGCATTAAAATATGTAAAATATTATCATTATTAACATTTCTTTACGTTTCCAGACAAAAAAACTGCTCTCGCCCGCTGTGCGTCTGGGGTGGGGCGGTCGTCTGCGGCAGGGATATGCAATAGCAAGGTCAGGAAGGCCGTAATGCCATTGTTAGTGTGAGAATCAGCGTCGTTACCTATGTGAAAACAAGTAAATTTTTGTGCATCTGGGATGAAAGGAGAATACATCTATGAGCAAGCATTCAGCGGCTCAAAGGCATAAAATCGTAGGAAACAAGGAAAAAGCAGGCTTACAGGCCATTGGGGCATTTTCCTCACTCTTTCTGGGTCTTTGTTCTTTATCTGTAGGGAGCGTTAACGCCGCCGCAGTGGACGAAAAGGTTCAGGAAGCCGCAGACAGCAAACGTAAGGACAACTGGCAGGACTCAGAGAGCCTGCTGGTAACCGGTGAAAAAATTAAACGCAGCATTTTTGATACCGGCTCCAGCGTGCAAGTCTTCGACAGCGAGCGGATATCTTCCATGCCCAATGCGTTGCAGGTCCCCGATTTGCTGCGCATGACGGCCAACGTAATGGATGTCGGCATCGGTAACGATCTCCCCACCGTGCGTGGTATCGACGGTTCTGGTCCAAACACCGGCGCCAATGCCTTCCTCAGCGGTACCCGTCCGCGCCTCAACCTGTCACTGGATGGCCGTTCTCTCACCTATAACGAGCAGGCATACGGCCCGCAGTCGCTGTGGGATCTGGATCGCGTCGAAGTGTTCCTTGGCCCGCAAAGCTATATTCAGGGGCGTAACGCCATTGCCGGCGCCATCGTGATGGCCAGTAAAGATCCGACGTTTGACTGGGAAAGCGCCTTCAAAGGTGGGGCGGGTAATCAGCATTCTTCACAGCTGTCTGCCATGGTCTCTGGCCCGCTGGTGGAAGATCAACTGGCGTTCCGCGTCAGCGTCGATCGCCAGCGCCGCCGCAGTGATGTCGACCTGCCCGCCTATGCACCCGTGGGCGATCCGCGCGAGGTTGAAGCCACGACGGCTCGCGCCAAACTGTTGTTCAACCCGGCAGGTATGCGCGAGTTGACCACCAAGCTGACCTTTAACCATTTTGGCAGCACCTCACCACAGAACGAGAGTCTCAATCCGCTGGTGCACCCGACCAGCCTGCGTCACGATCCGCGCCGCGCGGTGTTTAAAAGCAACACCAACAGCGGCGTTTGGGATCTGGCCTGGGAGCAATCCGACAGCCTGACGCTCGAAAACCGGGTGATCTACACTGATTTTAACATCAACCGTCCTACCGCTTATGCCTTGCCATACGCTGATATCGGCGGCAAAGAGGTGCACGTGGAGCCGGTGGCGCGCTTTGGTGGGCCGGGCAGCCGTTTGCATGGGTTGGCGGGGCTGCGTTATTTCCACGCTAAGCAGGATGAGTTCGTCAATATTTTCGGTGGTTCCACCTTCAAGGATAAAACCGACACCCATTCCGCCTTTGCCGAACTGACCTACGCCATTACACCTGAGGTAGACCTGACAGCCGCCAGCCGTCTGGAGCGTGAGCACCGTCAGCGTACCGGCGGCAGCAAGGCCGTGCGTATCGACTTCGACGAAACCTATGACGTGTTCCTGCCGAAGCTCGATCTGGCCTGGAAGCCGACAGATACCCAGACCTACGGCGCCAAGGTAGCGCGTGGCTATAACGCCGGTGGCGCGGGCATCACCATCGGCACGCCGGTGGTCAACTACACCTATGGTTCTGAATATGTCTGGAACTATGAGCTGTACACCCGTCACCACCTGAAAGACGCCAATGTCATTCTGACCAGCAACATCTTCTACAACGACTACAAGGACATGCAACTGCCGTATTCCCTGGGGCCGAACTCATCGGTGATCCGCAACGCCGACAAGGTGGAAACCTACGGGGCAGAAATGGGGGCGACCTGGCAACCGCGCTGGGACTTCGAACTGTTTACCAACGTTGGCCTGCTGAAAACCAAGATCAAGAAGTTCTCGGGCAGCGGTGTAGATGGGCACGAACTGGCGCGTGCGCCAGCCTATACCGCCAATATGGGCGCCAAGTACCAATTGATGGCCGGGTTGGAACTGAGCGGCAACGTCGCATTCTCTGATTCCTACTACTCGCAGTATGACAATGACTCTCGCGGACATATCGGTTCTTACTGGTCGGCAAATACCCAACTGGCGTACACCTTCGCCTATGGTCGCGCCACCCTGTATGCACAGAACCTGTTTGATTCAGAGCGTCGTGTGATGGTCAGTGGCAATGACGTGTATACGGCAACCCAGCAGCGTCCACGCATGGTGGGTGCGGCACTTGAACTGACATTCTGATGCGGTAACAGCCAGTCTGCGCAAGGGGCGTATAAACGCCCCTTTTAATGACCAGCGTTTCCCCGATGTTCCGGGCTGACCGGGCGCAAGGAGATAGAGCAGTGAGCGGTTATTTTGACAATATTCTCAGCGATGATGAGGCCCAGCGTCTGGATCTGGCGTTCGAGGCACTGGGCGAGCGTGCGGCAGATGCCGTTCAGTCGCTGAGCGAAGCGGAAGAGCTGGCATGGTTCATGCACCAGCAGCGGGGTGATGGTGGGAGCCAGCAGGCAATGGCCTGGCGGTTAGGTGGTGAACCGGATATCGGCAGATTGGTCAGTGCGCTGGAAGCCCTGAGCCGATTGATGCCGGAACTGGATGTTCGCTATGACTTTGATGACGAGCAAGGCTTACGCAAGCTGCGCGGTAATACGGCGCTCAACCCGGTAAACATTCAGTCTGTGGCGAATGAGCAACAGGCGGTTAGCCGTTTGCTGCAGGCACAGGCCACCCCTCTCGAATTGGCACGTGAAGCGCCGGTACGCTTTTGGGTTTTCACCGGTAGCGGCGTGGTATTGGGCGTTGTGGCGCACGATATTTTGGCGGAAACGTTGTCATGCCGACAGTTATTGAAGACGTTATCGGCACTGTATAACGGGAATGACCCTGCGCAAGGTTTTGAGGGGATGCCACCGGTTGCGCCACTGCCGGAAGTGACCGATCTCGTGCTGCCGTGGGCGCGACAGGCGGCGACATTGCGGGACTATCGTACGTCGGTTGTGCAGGATGACGTTCTGGCACAGGCCGGGGTACGTATAGCGGCCCGTGTTGCGCGTAAAATCCTGCCTGTTGCTGATAACCCGGCAACGTTGTTGGCGGCGATCGCGACGCGTTTTGGCTGCTTTATCTCAGCCCAGTCCGGCGGATTACCGGTACAACTCTGTGTACCACAGGACGATGCACAACAGGCAAACGGCGTGGACGCGTGGATGAGCGCTGCCCGGTTGAAACGCCTGACGCTACAGTCTGCCGATCCCGAATTGGAAAGCCGACTGCTGGCGCAGCACACGCCGGAGGCCCCTAATCCGCAGTTGGCTCAACTGTTGGTGACCTGGTTGGCGGACCCGTCAGTGGCTCTGCAACTTGACGGCGTCAATGCTGAACGTCTGCTGTTGCCGCCTCTGCATACGCCTTTTGAATTGGTGCTGGCGCTGAGCCTGCCCGATCCGGATTCGGTGGTGCTTGAGCTGAGCGCGGATCCTCGTTTAACTCCGCACGCGGCCCCGTTCCTGTTGGAACAGTTTGTCGCTTTCCTTGCGGGGCGGACGATCACGACGGCGCGGCTTCCTGCCATTGAGCCGCCGTTAGCCGTGGTTGAGCACGCTTTGCCCGTAAATGATGGGCAAGAAAACGACGCTATTGCACAACTGATCTTGGCGGAGTTCCGCGATGCCCTGGTTGCGCCAGAGATGACCCTTGATGAGGATTTCTTCGATCGCGGCGGGCATTCGTTGGTGGCTACTCGAGTGATCGGCCGTTTGCTCAGCTTGCATCGCATAGAGCTCAATATTAACGATCTGTTCAGCCATGCCACTGCCCGCGGGCTGTCAGTCTATGCCAAACGTCAGGCCGCTGTAGCGCCGGCAGCCCAGGAAGGCGTCATGCAACAGCAGGGCGACACCGTCCAGGCACCCTTGTCGCTGGCACAGCACTCCCTGTGGAAAGTGTATGAGGCGTTCGGTCATGACGAGATCTTCAACCTGCCATTTGCCATCAGCTTCCTTGACCCGGTAGACGAAACGGCGTTGCGCCAAGCATTTATCGACGTGATGACACGGCACAGCGTATTGCGTTCGCTGTTTATCACGCGTGACGGTGAGGTATGCCAGCAAGTGGTGCCTGCAGCTGAATTGCTCGACTATGCCTGGTTCCGCTTCTCTCATGAAACACCGGCCGGTAACGGCAGTGAATTGCTGGCCAATGCTGGCGACCACCGCTTCAACCTCGCCATCGAGCTGCCGCTGCGTGCCACCTTCCTGCGTGACGCGGCCACCGGCCAGCAATGGTTGTCGTTGCTGTTCCACCATGTCGTGCTGGATGAATGGTCGCTGAACCTGATGATGGACGAACTGGGTATCGCTTATCGCCACCGCGTTGCCGGGCAGAAGCCACAGTGGACGAACGACGTGCCGCAGTTTTATGCCTTTGCCCGGCAGCAGCAGGCGGGCGGCGTCGCACAGCAACACCTGGATTACTGGCTCGATAACCTGCGGGATGCGCCAGTGGGGCAGCCGCTGTTCCAACAGGAGCCTTCCCACCATCCAGCAGTACCGGCAGAGGCCGATGTCAACGGAGGATGGTTGGAGTTCGACGTCGACCCGGCGGTGGCAGACGGCTTGTACGCACAGGCCAGAAAGAACAATGCCTCGCTGTTCAACGTGGTCTATGCCGGTATCACCTCGGCTTTGCGTCTTCTCGGTGGCCCGGCAGATCTGCTGGTGGGCACCTCGACTTCCGGGCGCAACGATGCTGAGTACTTCGACACCATTGGCTACTTCACTACCGTGGTGG
Organism: Serratia sp. CoH_122_TC_1; assembly: GCF_058191755.1. Taxonomy (NCBI): domain Bacteria; kingdom Pseudomonadati; phylum Pseudomonadota; class Gammaproteobacteria; order Enterobacterales; family Yersiniaceae; genus Serratia; species Serratia sp. CoH_122_TC_1. Next base: position 197,912 of record NZ_JBXWLA010000007.1, on the reverse strand, counting down.
TACACCGGGTGCGCTTCGCCGAGCAACTCACGGTGGCTGGCCTGATCGATCAGGTCAAAAACACCATCAATGGCTCGATGCCCTACACCGATATTCCGATTGACCTGGTGGAAGAGGGGCTATTTGGCGCGCATGCCGATCGCAAGAATCACATGTTTGAAGTGTTCATCCAGATCCACAGCCGCATCAAGCTCAATGGGGCATTCACCCTGCAAGACGGCAGCACGGTAGCGTATCGCCAGATTGAGCCGGAGAAAACCGAATCACTGCTCGGTTTGCAGTTTGAAGTGATGGAAGAGAACCTCGACGGCGTGAAATCCCTGCGCGTGATGATGACCTATCGGACCGATCACTACACCGCGCAACAGGCGGGACTGATCGCCGGGACCATTCAGCACGTGTTCGCGCATTTTTCCCAGCAGGACGGTGGGAACATGCCGCTTGCGGACCTGCCACCGGCACCGCAGCAATGACGTTGTTCACCCTAACTGACTTTATTACTTTCATGGAGATAAATGGATGTCTGGAACAATAGGAACACCTCGCGCTTTACTGTCGCTGTTGATCGCAACGTCGTTGGTGGTGGCCGGTGCGGCACAGGCCCGTGACACAGGGATCAAACCTGAGGATATCAAGCGCCAGCCGTTGTCGTCGGCGCTGGTGGAGATGGCTTATAGCCCGAGCCAGCAGTCGCTGTTTGTCAGTGCACCAGACTGGAAAGAAGAGGCAAAATCCCGCGTGTTGCGTTTAGATCCGACCACGCTGGCGGTGCAGGCGGAGATCCCTTTGCAGGTGAAAGGCTTCGGCGTGGCGCTGGATGATGCCGGTCACCGGTTGTATCTGACCCAGGGGTTTAACGGCTCGGTCGGTGTGGTGGATACCACCACCAATCGTGCGGTGGGCAGTATCCTGGTGACCGAAAAGTCGATGCTTGAGAAGACGTATAAAGACGCAGGCATCAGCGGTAAACGGCTGGAATTCTTACTTGAGGAGCTTAAGCGTTTCAAGATCACGGAAGACTACCAGTACCGTATCCGTGAAATGAAGTACGACGCGCAGACTGGCCGTCTTTTCTTACCGGGACTGGGCTTCGGGGTGGACAGCGTGCTGTTTGTGGTGGATACCCGCAACAAAAAACTGGAGAAAATGATCCCCGGTTTTGGCTATAACGCGGTAGGCATCACGCTTGATGAGAAAGGGCGGCGCGTCTTTGTCTCCAATATGCAGGGGCAGTTGATCACGCTGAATGCCGATACGCTGGCAATCACGTCCACCAAAGAGATCCAGGCGGATCAATTGCTGAACCTGGTGTATGACGGTAAGAACAACCGTCTGCTGGGTGTGGATCAGGGGATCGATCGCGACAATTACCGTAATACGCATCTGGGGCACGACTACGTGAAGCGCAGTAGCGGGCACCGGGTCTTTGCGTTGGACGCGGACAGCGGCAAGGTCTTGGCCAGCGAACTGACCGATGAGGTGCCGATTGGTCTGCTGCTGGATGAGAACAATCAACGGGTATATGTCACCAACCGCAAAGGGGTACGCGTCGAGCACGGGGTAGGTACGTTGACGGTGTTTGATTCCAAGACTCTTAAGCGGCTGCAGACGGTAGAATTGCCACCGCATCCGAACAGCCTGGCGCTCGATACCCGCAACAACGTGTTGTTTGTGAGCGTGAAAAATGACGGTGCCAGTACCAAGGCCGGCAAACCAGAAAGCGTCGTGCGCATTCAACTGCCAAAAAACTAGTTTTACCCTATTGCGCCAGTGGATGCTGGCGCAATATTTCCTCGTCAAACCTCAAGGCTTCTGCAACATCAGGCTTATTACAGGCACACATTCCGTGCTTCTGTGCCGCCAACGTGATTGATCCCCACGGCAACGCAGATCTACACTGCAAAACACAGACAGTCTCCGTTACTACCTTCTGTTTGATTACCCAAAGACATCAATAAGGGCCTCCCATGAATCATTTTCGTCCCGTTGCACTGGAACATGCCAGCCGCTTGCTTAACCATGGCCCGACGGTGTTGATTACCAGCAGAAGCCAGGATGCTGCGCGGCGTAATGTGATGGCGGCTGCCTGGTCGATGCCGGTTGAATTTACCCCGCCACGGATTGCTATCGTGGTCGATAAAAATGCGCATTCCCGACAGATGATCGAAGAGAGTGGCGTATTTGGCATCTGCATCCCGGCGGCTATGTTTATCGACACGACCTATGCGGTGGGCAGCATCTCGGGGCAAGACGTGGAAGACAAGTTTTCTCGCTTTAATATTGCCAGCTTCCCCAGCGCTTCGCTGAACGTTCCCTTGATAGAGCAGGGGTGTGTGGCGTGGTTGGAGTGTCGCCTGTTACCTGAACGTGGTGCCCAACAGAAATACGATACGTGTTTTGGTGAGGTGGTTGCCGCCGCCGCAGACGAACGCGTGTTTCAGGGGGGCCGCTGGAACTTTGCCGACGCAGATCCGCAATTACATACTATTCATCATCTGGGCGCCGGCAATTTTATTCGCAGCGGCGATACCCTGCGCGCTAAAGCGATGTAAGCGATTCCCCCTGCCGCATGCGTAGGGGGAATCGTTTAGCCATGACTGACCTAATCACTGACATTAATCGTTGCGCGCGTGGTGGAACGCTTGAACCCGTTTTTCTGACGCTTTCTTATCCGGTTTCCTGAGTGGTTTTTTATTGTGGTGTGATTTTGGCTGTACTTTATTGTCATGAGGTTTTTTATTATTCTGATGAACCACTGGCTTGCCGTTAAATTCATTGGCAGGCGGCGCAGCAAAAACCGATACACAGGTTAATAGCAATGCGGATGAAATAATAAGACGTGTTTTTTTCATTATGATGACCTACAGGCTTAAATTTATATTCAAGTCACGCGCCAAGGATATGAACGTTATTTAACGTGGCCCGTTAAAATAATGCCCCGGTCCGCCTGGGCCACCACGCCCACCGCCACCGCCGCCACCTGGTGGCGGGAATATACAGCCGGAAAGCATGGCGCTAATAGTCAGCGCACTGATGAACATCAGAATACGACGCATAATATAACCTTTTAACTTTAGATTGAGGCCGTTAGTATCATCTTCTGCTAAGGGCGTTAGCAATAGGGAAAAGGTAGGGAAACCGAAAAGGTTCTGTAAGTAAGATTATTCTAATCGGGAGGATATCGGTCATTGAGATAACGCGAGTTAATATCCGGCGCTGAGCATTTCATCTCGTAATAAATCGATAATCGCTGGCTCTATATCAGGGAATTGCCGGGTAATATCGTCAATGGCTTCTGCGACCGATGTAGCCGAAAAGGTACCGGTGAAAGGCAACAGTGGGAGGCTGGCATCGCTGTCTGGGAATTCGCCGCTGATGGTTCCGGTGATCACACCGTCCCTCTTCTCTGCGGTGAAGTCATATTCGCCAATACCTTTATTAATTACTGTCATTTTTACCTCGACTCAGGCACGCCAGCGGCAATTCGCACCCTCTTTCAAGCATAGTTCCTGGGCTGGAGAATGCCACTGACAGGCCAGGCTATGGCTTTGATGTGCATCAATCCCACATAAATATAAGGTAATAAAGCCTGGCCTTAAGCCGACAATTTGATTATAAACACCGGCGTTAGGGACAATGATCTCATCTGAAATGGAGTAGGTATGTTGGCTAAAATTAATCGATTGATCGCCGGTTCATTACTGGTGCTGTTACTTCCGACCCTTGCTGCCGCGGCGGATTATCGTGCAGGCGAACAATATACTCGTCTGGATAAGCCAGTGGCCTCTGCGCCGGCTGTCGTGGAATTCTTCTCCTTCTATTGCGGCCCTTGCTACCAGTTTGCTGATACCTACCACGTGGGTAGCACCGTTAGCCAGGCGTTGCCTGAGGGCACCAAACTGACCAAGTATCACGTTGGCCTGATGGGGAAATTAGGCAATGAACTGACCGAAGCCTGGTCGGTGGCGATGGTGATGGGCATTGAGGATAAAATTGAAGGAATGCTGTTTGACGCGCTGCAAAAGAAACGTGCCATCAACAGTGAAGAGGATATTCAGCGGGTGTTTGCCGCCGCCGGTGTTGACGCAGCGGCTTATGAGAATGCGCGCCACAGCCTGCTGGTGAAAGGCATGATTGCCAAGCAGAATGAAGCAGTAAAAGCGCTGGATGTACGCGCAACGCCATCATTTTACGTTTCCGGTAAGTACAAGATCGACAATGCCGGCATGTCGAGTCAAAGCATCGACGGCTACGCACAAGAGTACGCGGCCGTCGTTCGCTATTTGCTGGATACCCAGCCTTAAGCATTATTTTGCGGCAGGCAGGCCCAATGCGTGACGCAGTTCTTCGCGGGCCTGCTGGTATTGCTGCTGGAAATCTTGTTGGTGTGAGATCTGCTGGCTGATGACGCTGCCGGCGATCCGACCCATTTCAATATCCGACGGATAGTGAATACCGGCAACCACGCGGTTGTCGCCGTATTGCCAGGCGCGTGCCATGATCTCGGCGCGCTTTTCCGGCACCATATTGGCCAGCGTAATGCCCATCAACGTGCCCAGCGTGGTGTGACCGGAAGGCCAGGAGCCGGAGGTAGAGCGTTTTACGATCGGTTCAATGCGGCTGTCCAGCATGTGTGGGCGCGGGCGTTTCCAGAAGTCTTTGGCGGGATCAACCACGGCGGCTTCTGTCGCGACAACGCGATCAAAGAAAGCACTCAGTACCGGCAGCGCCTGGGCATTGAATTTCGGCCCCATCACATTGCTGTATACCCACACATTCTCTTCCGCATCTGCCTTGGCCTGCGTGGCCATGTCCGGCGTCCGTTTCTGCTGCATATCCACGACTTCTTGCAGTTCCCGTTTGGTTTGCACGGAGTCATTGGCCGGCGGTGGCGGCAGGATCTGGGTCAGATCAACCTGCTGTGAGGTTGTGAAGGGTTGTGCATCTTCGGCGGCATAAACGCTGAACGCAGGCAGGGCGGCAGCCGTGAACAAACACAGTGCCAGCGCAGATTTTTGTAATAATTTCATTAGGAATACCCATGGTGTGAAGGTGGCTGTCATCAAACTGAGCTCTATATTTGGCGAGTCATGTGATGGTTACATGACGGCTGGGTGTCAATTTGATGACTGTGCCCGTGTGGTGGGAGCAATATGTGATCCCTGCGCCAGATCCCGGTCACGGCATTGATTGTATGTTATCGGATTGTTATGTTGGTTTTCTGTTCAATGCCGCTTGCGGTTCGACAGCGTTTATCGCTGATGTTTGAAGGGGAAAGCCATGACAATTTCCGCCCAGAGCAGGGAAGTTGGCTTTGAGGAGTGGCTGGCGAAAATCAACTCCGCCTGCGGCCGGTTTTGCGCCAAGACGCTGGGGCCAGGGTTTAGCGGTGCGATGCAAGAGTTCCGCGCCCATGCGCTACGTCTGAGTGTGGTTGATGCCGCTCACACCCGCTTGTATCGTACCTCTCAAGAGATTTCCCGCAGCGACGGTTCGCACTTTTTCACCGTCTTTCAACTGCGTGGCAGTTCATTGATGGAACAGGGGGAGCGGCAGGCGGTACTGTCCGCCGGCGACGTTACCTTGATCGACGCTTCACGCACCAGCAGCTTTACCTTTCAACAAGATTCCCGCCAAATTTCGTTATTGATGCCACGCAGTTATTTCGAACCCTCGGCGCACGGGGCCGATGTGCAGTGTGCGCGGCGTCTCGACGCGCAAAGCAGCGTAGTGCGACTTAGCCGGCAGCTGGTGCTGGGTTGTATGCAGGACCCGCTGATGAGCGCCCCAGAGAGCGAAGCGATACTGAGCGCCGTCGCGACGCTGTTACGCCCGGCGTTGGTTGATCGCGAGGTTGAGGTTGATAGCCACCCTCGCAGCTTCACCCGAACGCTGGCGTTTATCGATACGCATATTCAATCGCCGCAGTTGCGGCCGGAATGGATTGCCAGTGAGTTGGGCGTATCGGTACGCAGTTTGTATCGGATGTTTTCCCGCCAGGGGTTGGTGGTGGCGCAATATATCAAGCACCGCCGTCTGGATCTGTGTGCGCAGGCCTTGCGCCGTGCACCGGAACGACAAAAGCTGGCGACTGTCGGTTATGACTGGGGTTTTACCGATCACAGCCACTTCTCTACCGCCTTCAAGAGCCGTTTTGGCGTCTCGCCGAGCGAATACCGCAAACAGCATCAGTAGCCTCATAAAATGGGCTACTGATGCTTTGGGGCACGATCAGTAACGAATACACACTGATTTGGATTCGGTATAGGCATCCAGCCAATCCGGGCCAAAATCACGCCCACTGCCCGACTGTTTGAACCCACCGAAAGGCATATTGGCGTCGATCAACGTATGGGTGTTGACCCAAACCGTACCGGCCTGAATGCGCGGCGTATAAGCCATGGTCGATTGCAGGCTGGTGGTCCACAGGCTGGCAGTCAAGCCGTAGTCGGTATCGTTGGCCTTTTGCAAGGCTTCTTCGGCGTCCGCGACGCGGATCAAATTGACCACCGGGCCAAAGACTTCTTCGCGCGTCAGGTTCAGCTTGTCATCCGGGTTAATCACCAGCGTAGGGGGGATATAGAACCCCTGTGAGTCTGGCCCGGATGCGCCGCTGATCAGCTCCGCATGTTTGGATCTGGCGTCATCCAGATACGCGGCCACTTTATTGCGGTGATCGCTGGAGACCAACGGGTTGATCTGCGCACTGGCATCCATTCCCGGCCCAACAGACAGTGATTTCACCGCCTGCTCGAACCCCGCGACCAGAGTGTCATAGATCGGCGCTTCAATATAAATTCGCGAACTGGCGGCGCACACCTGACCCTGATTGAGGAAGCTGCCAGCCATCAGGCCTTCGATGACCTGTTGCGGATCGGCATCTTTCAGCACGATAGCCGGGTTTTTACCGCCAAGTTCGAGGGTCACGCGTGTCAGACGATCTGCCGCGGCACGTGCGATCCCTTTGCCAACGGGCGTGGAACCGGTGAAGCTCACTTTGGCGATCAGCGGGTGTTCTGTCAGCGCTTTGCCACAACCGCTGCCTTTACCGGTCACCACGTTGAATACGCCTGGCGGAATACCGGCTTCGGTTGCCAGTTCTGCCATGCGCAGTACGGTAAGCGGGGTGGTTTCCGACGGTTTGATGACGATAGAACAACCTGCGGCCAGCGCTGGCATCACTTTCCACATGGCGATCATCAGTGGGAAGTTCCACGGCACAATACCGGCGACCACGCCAATCGGTTCTTTACGGGTATACACCTGATATTTGGCACCCGGCGGCATCGGGATTGACACATCGAGTGTCTGGCCGGTGATTTTCGTGGTCAGCCCGGCGGTGTAACGCATCCAGTTCAGCGTACAGCCAACCTCGAACATACGGGCAATATTGATCGACTTGCCTTGTTCCAGCGTTTCCAGCTGTGCCAGCTCTTCAGTGTGTTGCTCAACCAGATCGGCATAGCGCAATAATATGCGTTCGCGCTCTGCGGGTAAGCGTTGCGCCCAGACACCAGAGGTAAACGCGTTGTGGGCCGATTGGACGGCGCGTGCGACGTCCTGCGCGTTGGCGTCTGCGGTGGAGGAAATTTGTTGCCCATCGGCGGGGTTATACACTGCCAACCGACCTTCGGCGCTGGATTCACACCACTGGCCGTCGATATACAGCCCATGATGACGATCGAGAAAACGTGAAACGTTGTCCATCACTGCTAGGGTATTGTCAGGCATACGCCCTCCTGTCAGACAAAAAAGGTCGTACCCTTAATTCTTGACGCGATACCTGCGTTGGCTGCACTCATCCGAATCACCGACTGGTGTAAGCGCATCGGGATTTGCGCGCGGGCTGCCCTGATACCACGCCAATTATTTTGGGTAAATCGTTAACCTTGAAAGTCTACAGCAGGTTGAGAAGATCGACTTTGGTCTGCCTGACAATCGGTTTGTCCTGCGTGACATAACGGGGGGAGGGCTAACGGCTGAGCAAGTCAGCCGTTGTGAGCGAGGCTAGGAACTGAGGGTTGCCAGGCGGGTAGCGAAACCCAGGAACAACAGACCAATCAGACCGTTACCCAGTTTTGCCAGACCTTTCTTGTGATTAAAGAAGTGTGCCAGCATGGCGCCGCTGAAGATCAGCGTAGTCATGTAAATAAAACTGACCGATTCGAGGATCAACGCCAAAATGGTGAACGACAGGCCGGTGTGGGCATAGTCAAAGTCGATGAACTGCACGAAGAACGAAACATAAAACAGGATCGCCTTCGGGTTGGTCAGACTGAGCGTCAGTGATTTACGCAGGATGCTATGGCCGCCTTCAACCTGGGGATGTTGCTCCGCATTTTTCTGGATAAAGGTGGCATAGAGAATTTTTGCACCCAGGAACAACAGGTAAATCGCACCGAGAAATCGCACCAGCGTAAACAGAAACGGCGTCGTGCGGATCAGTGAGGCCACGCCAATATAGGCGCAAAAAATCAGGATAGCATCGCCAATAAACACGCCCAGAGCGGCGGTATAGCCAGCGCGTACGCCACGTGTAACACCGGTTTTTAAAACGTACAGCGTATTCGGGCCTGGCAAAATGATGATGAAAATCACCCCGACCAGATAGGTCCAAAGATTCAGGACGCCAAAACTTTCTAACACAATTACCTCTCCATGCGCGGAACTGACAACTCATTACACTGGCTACACCCGTAGCCGGGCGCGATCCTAACGCCGCAGCCACGGGTTGGCAACGTAATAAACTTCATGTTGTTTGCCGCATTTCGGCGCAGGCAGGCACGAGCCCGTTGGACGGGGAGTACAGGAATGTTAGGGCTTGCGTGCCAGTAGCGTGGCGAAACGCAAAGAAATACGGTTGCCGGCAGCATCAGTTTTGTGCAGTTGGCCAACGTCTTCGTTGTATTTAAGCACGTCCCAGCCAGCGTAATAATTGTTCAATTCACCTGGCTTAAAGGTGAACGGGAAGGGCAGAGTGCAAGGGTAGTCTGGGGTATCCATCGCCGCGACGATCAGGTTGTAACCGCCACTGACAGTGCTGTCCTGCATGTTTTTCACCAGTGCGGGGATCTGCGCCGGGTTGAGGAACATCAATACCACGGTGGAAAGAATAAAGTCGTACTCACCGCTGAAGCCGTGTGTATTGAGATCTTGCACGCTGGCGCGAATATGTGACAGGCCTTCGCTGTCGATAATGGCGTTGAGATTATCAATAGAGGGAGTGTGTTTATCCCAGGCAGTGACATCGAAGCCTTTCAGGTTGAGGTAGAGCGAGTTGCGTCCGCCGCCACAGCCCAGATCCAGCGTTTTACCGGGCGCGATACGTTGCGCGGCCTCAATCACTTCGGAATGGGTGCGCGTCAGTTGATGCTTCTTGTGGTAGTAATCTTCAGGCGAACAATAGAACGCCAGTTGGCAGGTCATGTCATCGGAAAATGAAACGATGCGATGCCATTGCTGCGGTTCGATAAACGGCGGTTGGCTTTCGGGGCTAAACTGCCAGGTTTCGGTGGTTTCGCCCTCTTCGGTCATGAGCGCGAAGGTCAGTGTGCCGCTCAGGAGGGTGAGTTTGGCCCAGGTGCCACTTTGGGTGTTGTGCTTTTGCTGGAAACTCTCTGGCAGCGTGGTGCTGTTCCATTCCGGCAGGGTTTTATAACGCAGCAGCTCGGTCATGCATCTCTCCTCAGGTTCTGTATTGCCGCACAGGGCGGGCGAATAGAATGATTTTATATGTTGCATATAAAATACATGTTTATGGGGGCTTTGAACATGCCTGATATCATCAAAGGCGTGATTTAGAGTTTACGATGCATTCGTGTGTTGACGGCCTTAAAGCCGAGCCGAGTATACAGACGGGCCGCCGTCGGATTGTCGTCGAAAACTGCCAGCTCGGCATATTCTGCACCGGCAGCTCGTCCGGCATTCAACACGGCGCTAAGGATTTTCTCACCATAGCCTTTGCCCCGCCAGGCAGTATCCACTTCAAAATCGTAGACAAACAGCTGCCTGCCGAAGGTGCGTTGTTTAATGCTGTACCAGACGATGGCTATCTTTTCCGTAGACCCACTTAAGCGAGCGCAAACCAGTCGATGGTGTGGTGTTGCCAACCCATTGGGGAGCGCATCGTTGTAGGATGTTGTGGCCTCTATTCGGGCTTGCTCCTGGCTCAACGACAACGAACGCGCCAAATCCTGGGCATATTCTTCGATCCCATGAACGCGATAACGCTCGAAGTCCTGTTGGCTCATGTCTATGAGTTCAATCATTACGCTATTCCTTTACGATTAATGTCCTGTCATAGCCTGGTTCTGATAGCCGAGGGCATATTTAAACTGGATCACGGCCCTCCGCTGGGCTAACGTCAGTGCAGTTTATGCTAAAACGATCAGGGAAAAGATGCTTATTCGCCGTTTTATCAACCCGATGACTTTGCGTCCATTGAGCCTGGCTGCGCTGATGGTGCTGGTCGGTTGTACCACTAAGACTACGACAACGACACCGGTACAACGCCCGGAAGACGTTAAAGCCCAACTGGTAAGGCTGATGCCGGCCAATACGGCCGATCGTCAAGGGTGGGCCACCGACATCACTGCCGCTTTTGCTGCGCAGGGCATTGAACCTAGCGTTCAAAACCTATGTTCGGTTCTGGCGGTCACCGAGCAGGAGTCGACCTTCCAGGCAAATCCGCCGGTACCGGGGCTACCAAAAATTGCCTGGAAAGAGATCGACCGCCGTGCTGATCAGCTGCATATTCCGAATTTCCTGGTGCATACCGCTTTGTTGATCAAATCACCGAACGGTAAGAGCTATAGCGAACGTCTGGATAAGGTACGTACCGAGAAAGATCTTAGCGATATTTTTGATGACATGATCAATTCGGTGCCGATGGGCCAAACGCTGTTTGGTAACCTGAATCCGGTACATACCGCTGGGCCGATGCAGGTGAGCGTTGCCTTCGCCGAAGCGCATGCCAAAGGCTACCCGTATCCGATTGACGGTACCCTTCGCCGTGAAGTGTTCAGCCGCCGTGGTGGCATGTATTTTGGGATCGCCCATTTGTTGGGCTACCCCGCTAACTACAGTCAGCCGATTTACCGCTTCGCCGACTTCAATGCCGGTTGGTACGCCAGCCGCAACGCGGCGTTCCAGAGTGCAGTCAGCCGAACGACGGGCATTCCGTTGGCGTTGGATGGCGATTTGATCAACTACGGTACGGATAAACCCGGCACCACTGAGCTGGCAGTGCGCACCCTCGGCAAACGGCTGAATATGAGTGATTCGGCGATTCGTCGGGCGCTGGAAAAGGGCGATAGGTTCGAGTTTTCTGACACTGACCTGTATGAGCGGGTCTATGCCTTGGCGGAGAAAAGCACGGGCAAGAAATTACCGCGGGAAATGCTGCCGGGTATTCAACTGGAAAGCCCGAAAATCACCCGTAAGTTGACCACCGCCTGGTTCGCCAAGCGGGTGGATGAGCGGCATCAGCGCTGCATGACGCGCGCTTCAGCGGGTTAAACCTGCGGAGTACTGACAAATGCCGGGTGTTTTTCTGCATTGGCGGAAAATGCCGCCAATGCAGGGTGTTGTTCGGCGCTTATCTGCCCGGGCAGCATGAGTTGGGTGAAGCTCCAGGCAACAGCCACGCTGACCTCTGCGCTGCCCATCGAGTCAGGCATTGCGGCCTGTGGCAACTGCTTTTCGAGTTCGGCATAGGCGGCCAGCAGTTGGTTCTGAATACGATCCAGCCAAGGCTGGTGCTGTTTTTCTTGCGGGCGAAGTTGCTGTTCATAAACGATTTGCACCGTTTTTTCGCAGGCCGCCAGTGCCAAGCCGTTGAGCTGTAGGGCACGTAGCCGCTCTGCACCCTGGGTCGGCAGCAAGATCTTCCCTGTGGGGGCGATGCTTGAGGCGTATTCCAGGATCAAGGAAGAATCCATCAGGATTTGATCGTCGGCCAGCACCAGCGTCGGGGCTTTCACTACCGGGTTAATGGCTTTAAACCGATCGAAGCCGCTAAAGACTGAAATGGCATGGTGCTCAAACGCGATCCCCAATAATTTTAAACAAATGGCGACCCGGCGCACGTAGGGTGAATCCAGCATGCCTATCAATTGCATCATGTACTCCTGAGCCTATTCGCCCGGTTTAAAGTGAATGAATAAATGCGACCAGCTGTTGAGCTAGGGTTTCCGGTGCATCCTCCATGAGAAAATGCCCCGCCTGCGGGATTACCTGCAGCCTGGCTCCGGGAATGTCGCCATGTAAACGGTAAGCGTAACTGACCGGCTGCCATTCGTCGTTTTCCCCCCACAGAATTTGCACCGGCAAACGTAGTTCCGGCAAGCGCAGTGCGAAATCATCAGTATAGCGGGCGTCGTAATGGGCGATTTGATGTTGATAAAATGCGGGTTGGCCGACCACGCCGACGATAGGCGCCAGATACTGTTGTAATAGCGTTCCCGTCATCTGGGATTTATTGAACACCGCCATTTCCAGCTGTCGCGTTAGGATTTGCGCATGTTGCGATGCGTCCAAGACGGCATACTGACGATAGTTATCACGGATGCCGCGCCAGCTAGGCGAAGGCCAGGAATCATAGCTGCAAATATCCGCAATGCTCAGCGAGCGAAAACGCCCGGCGTGACTAAAAGCTGCGCGTAGCGACAATGCACCGCCAATATCGTGGCCAAACACGTGGGTGGACGCCAGTTGCCAATGGTCCAATAGGCCGATCAGTAATTCCGCTTGTGCGGCAATTGAGGTATCTGCTGACAATGGACGTTCCGAGGCACCGTAGCCCAGCAAATCGTAGATATGGACGTTGAAGCCTGCCGATGTCAATCGGGGCAGCAGATCCCGCCAGATTATCGAGTGGGCAGGGGTGCCATGCACCAGTACCAAAGGTTCGCCCACGCCATGTACGCCGGCAGCAATACGATGACCATTGATGATAACCTGCTGATTAAGCAAAGATGCTAAGCCATTCATGAAGCTCCTCCCGTTTTGGCCTTGTACATAAACCATACCCATCGTCTTTCCATGACGCTAATGACAAGTTATGGTAGTTAAATCCAATTTTTGTCATGATCAGGCCTATGAACCAGCGCTTATCTATTGATGCATTGCGGGCACTGCAAAGTGTTATCGACACCGGCAGCATGACGCGTGCGTCACAACAGCTAAATCTCAGCCAGTCGGCGGTGAGCTGGAAAATCAAACGGCTGGAAGAGCAGTTGGGCCGGACTCTGGTCGATCGTCAGGGCAGTATCTTGACCGCGACTGTGGATGGCGAGGCGCTGTTGTCGCATGGGCGGCAAATTTTGCATGCTCACGATCGGGCGTTGGCGCATTTTTCCCCTTCTTTATTGCAGGGGACGGTGCGTTTTGGTGCCACAGAACAGATGTCGTTGCCCCAGTTGGCGGCCTTGTTGGCGGCATTTACTCATGAGCATCCGCAGGTTGATATACAGTTGGTGATTGAGCAAAGTCATGTGCTGCGAAACGCGCTGGATCATGGGACGTTAGACCTGGTACTGCATCAGCAGTTTTGTGATGCACTGAGTGCAAAAGATATCGTGTTGGCGACGGAACCTATTCATTGGTGTGTGCCACCCGGCTGGCGTTATCAGCCAGGAGATAACCTAAAGCTGGTCAGTTACGGGCCGGATTGTTTTTACCGTCGATTGGCTGAAGAGCGCCTAAGGGCCGCGGGGATCGCTTATAAGGTGTCGGTGGAGTGCCCATCGGTGGCGGGGATGCTGGCTGCCATCTCTGCAGGAATGGGGGTTGGGTTACTCAGCCAGCAGTCTATCGATCGGCGAGTACAGATTGAAACGGCCTTTGATCAGATGCTGCCATTACCGGCGGTAGCACATGCACTGCGTCTGGGGGCCAAGCGGCAACAGCCGCTGCTGCAGACGTTGCAGCGGCAGGTAGTGCAAGCGCTGGGAAAGGCCGCCGTTACCTGAGCAACGGCGGGCTGGGCGCCGTTATGCGCGGCGTGGATTGGTCAGGCCGAAGTTAAAGTTATTGCAGCGGTTGCAGAATTCTTTCATCACGGGCGGGGTGTCCATCATGGGCACCTTCACTTCGATAAATGCCAACCGATCTTGCCGTGAGGCGTGCTCCAACGCTAATTCCAACTGTTGGGTGGTTTCAACTGACACGCTGAACGGCGTTGCTTGGGTGTTGAGTACCGCTGGCAGTTTGGCGTAGTCCCACGGCCCGATGTCGTTATACGACGAGTTTTCCCCCAGAATGTAGCGTTCGATGGTGTAACCGTCGTTATTGATCAGGAAGATAATCGGCTTTTGATCATAGCGCAGCAGGGTGGAAACTTCCTGAGCGGTGAGTTGGAAAGAACCGTCACCGATAAACAACAGGTGCCGCCGATCCGGTGCGGCCATCATGGTACCCAACAGTGCCGGCAGTGTGTACCCGATCGATCCCCAGATCGGCTGATTGACCACTTGAACGCCGTCCGGCATACGCATGCCACCAATCGCGGCACCCGAGGTGCCATTCTCGACCACAACCACGTCATCGGCTCGAATAAAACGCTGTATACGTTGCCATAAATAAGCCTGGTCGATCGGCGTTTCGCTCGGTGTAGCCAACCGATGGCGTGCTTCAGGCAACGGTGCCGGGTGGTGGTCTGCCACGTTTTCACCCAGTGCCAGCAATGCCTGTAACAGATCTGCCGCAGCGACTGCCGGGTAGGAGGTGTTGCCCAGATTCAGTGAAAACGGCTGAATATCAATTTGCGCGTCGGACGGGATCCGATGCGAGAAATAGCCGGTCGTGGAATCTACCAGACGCACGCCGAAGCTCAATACGCAGTCGGCATGCGCCATGTGTTCATACAGCTCAGGGCGCGACAAATTACCGCTATACCCGCCCATCCAACCTGGCGTGGTTTCAGGAATAATGCATTTTGCCGTTGGCATATTGGTCAGTGGAATCGCGAATTTATGAGCGACGTCGATCACTAATTGCTGTAACTGGAAACGGTCTACCATTTGGTCGACCAGAATAATCGGTTTTTTCGCGAGTTTTATCCGTGCCAACAGCGCCATAGCGGCCAACTGCACATTATATTTGTCGCTTGGGGGTAATTGCGGCGCGGTGACAGCCTGAGCGATTTCAATTTCTACATCACAAATATCAGAAGGCAATTGCAAATAAACCGGTTTCTTTTCCGTCCAGGCGCGGGAAATAACGCGAGGAATTTCCACTGCGGCATTTTCAGGCGTGATGAGCGCTTGGGCAACGGTAAATTGTTTAAAGCAGTTCATGACGTTATCAAAATTACCGTCCGCCAGCGTATGGTGCAACAGCAGATGGTTTTTCATCGCGTGCAGTGGCGGTGTACCGGACAGGCAAACTACCGGTGCAGATTCGGCGTAAGCGCCGGCAATGCCGGACAGCGCGGCCAGATCGCCGACGCCGTAGGTAGTGATCAGTGCTCCTGCGCCTTTTAGCCGCGCATAACCGTCGGCCGCGTAGGACGCATTCAATTCATTACAGTTACCGACAAACTCAAGATGACTATCCTGCTCGATCAATTCCAGCAGCGCCAGATTATAGTCGCCGGGCACGCCATAAATACGATCGATGTTCAGGGTGCGGAGCTGTTGCAGGATGAAAGCTCCAATAGTGATTTTCATGTGTTTCTCCGGATTTTTTATCTTTCTTTTATCAGGCAGAGAGCAGCAAAAAATATTGCTGGCGATGTTGTGTAGCGAACAGTGAAATAATGCGTCACCCGTTTCAAACCGGGGGCGCTCATCAGCTTTAACAATTATTTAAACTGTCGGCTTGTTCAAGTTGGTGCAGAGGTATGGGAGATCGGTCGATTGTATTCGCGGGTTTACGCGCTGAACATTCACTATAAAGAGTGTGGATATTGCGGATGGTATTTTTCATTGAATGTAATGGAGATGTAAAATCCGGCTTCTCTAGCCAGATCATGCAGGGGGGGATGAACGTCCGGTACTTTACCTGTGGGTTACGTCGCCAGTTGTAACTTGAAAATTATGGGTTCGGCCATTCTCTACTGTGGTATGTAACTGGACATTTACACTGTCATTGCGCAGGCAAAGCCTCATCGGGGTTGGATCGCCTGTGAGGCGGGGTTTCGGCAGCAACCAAAAACGTGATCGCTGTTACATTCGGTTGCCGGGTGCCAGTAAACATTTTGCTACGCTCAGCGTAGAAAAGAAGTTATCTCGCATGCTGGTGTGCTGTCTGTCGCTCCTGCGAATCGCCGCTATTGCGGAATATTCCGACAGACGCTGCCTTGGGTGCGCAGTAGCCTGTGCGACCCGGATCGCAACGCCGGGCTTTTGTCATTTGCGGCAACTAAACTTAACCAAAGGAAAACGAGGGGTAAGAAACAGGTTGGGTAAATAAGATACAGCTTGATCTTGATGTGGCGATCGGTAAGAATCGCCGGCCTTATTTTTTACAGGAGTTTATGATGTTTTTTAAACGGACAATGTTAGCTTGCTCAATGTCGTTGATATTTTCTGCACTACCTTCTTACGCTGAGGTTGGTGCAGAAAATAGCAACGCTACGCAGGCTGAAAAGCCGGGGTTATGGCAGCGCTTCACGGATAACGTGGCAGAGACCTGGAACAACTCACCCAATAAAGATATCTATCTGCCGGCCATCACCTGGCACAACCGTTTGACCTACAGCCAAGAAAAAATCGACTCGTACAACGAGCGGCCTTGGGGCGGTGGCTATGGTATCTCGCGTTATGATAGCGACGGTGACTGGCACGGCCTCTATATGATGGTGTTTAAGGATTCGTTCAATAAGTGGGAACCGATCGGTGGTTACGCTTATGAGAAGATCTGGCGTCCACTCGATGACAAGGATTTCCGTCTGGGTCTGGGCTTTACGGCCAGTGTCACTGCGCGCGACAACTGGAAATACATTCCGATCCCGGCTCCTTTGCCGCTGGCATCTATCGGTTATAAACGATTGACCTTCCAGGCGACCTATATCCCTGGTACCTACAATAACGGCAACGTGTTTTTCGCTTGGCTGCGTTGGCAGTTCTGATTACCGGCGGGCCATTCGGTCTGCCGTTCTCTATCATCCTGTTTGTACATTCTCCCACCAGAAAATTACCTGAATTCTGAAAAAACCGCGGCATTGCCAGATAAAAGGAACTTGTCGCGGGAGGTGGCGTCCGAAGAGGTGATCCGGCGCATTGCGCTTATTGCACATGATATGCCCAGCAGATTTCCCGAATCCCAGAGAAAACGGGAAAGACGAAGGGATGGCGAGATAAACAGGAGTTTTACCCCATGAATACCAAGCATCGTTTACTGTTGGCGCTGACATTGACCACGACTATGGCTTGCGGGGCAGCTCAGGCTGCCGGGCTGATGGATTCTCTCAGCAGCGCAGCCGGTGAGCTAAGCAAATCAGGTGGCAGCACGGGCGGCACTTCGCTGTCTTCATTGACCGGTCTGTTGAACGGTGGCGATAAAGCCTTGAGTTCCAGCAGCATGACTAACGCCGCCGGTATTTTGCAGTACTGTGTGAAAAATAACGTATTGTCAGCCAATGGAACCGAGGCAGTGAAAAACCAACTGCTGAGCAAGCTGGGTATCAGCAGCACTGAAAATGCCAAAAGCCAGGACTACCAGCAAGGGCTGGGCGGTTTGCTGAAAACAGGCGAAGGCAAGAGCCTGGATCTGAACAGCCTGGGAACGTCGCAAATCACCGAAAAAGTGAAACAGAAAGCCTGTGATCTGGTTCTGAAGCAGGGCGCGTCCTTTATTTCCTGATGGCATAAACGGCGGTATGCCTAGGCTGCCGCCGTTTCCAATTCTTCCCGCCATAGTGTAAACGGGCTAACTGCTGTTTGACTGGGGCCGGGAGTGGTAAGAGAAGAAATGAAAAAAATGCTAATGGTCTCCCTGCTGGCTGGGATGGCGATGCTACAGGGGTGCACGATGAAATCCAACGACGCGCCACCGCCGCCGCAGATGAAACCTATCGGTATGGCGAACCCGGCAGACGTGTATTGCACAGAGATAGGTGGGAAATTAAACGCCAAGCAAAATGCCAATGGCCAGTATTCCACCTGTACCCTGCCTAACGGCCAGGAAATTGAAAGCTGGGAGTTGTTCCGCCGCGATCATCCCGTGAAGAAATAAGTACCTCGGTTAAAACTCACGATCGCTGATGGGCTGCAGCTTCACGCTGCCGCCCGTTTGCGTATTTAACGGCAGGCGCCAGTCTTGATGGCTGCTGAGGGTGAAGGGCTTGGAGCGGAAGTTACAGCCGCTTTTGATATTTCTGATTTTCATCACATATTCACCGGCCGGATTGGTTTTGATATTGAAGCTGCCTGCGGCGGGAATAAATACCTCGGCCAGTTGTTGTGGTTCCCCGGGGGTTTCCAGTTTGACCAGCACGGCAAAATCGTTGTTTTGGTTGTCCAACGTCAGTTGCTGCAAGCGGCCAGTGGTTTTGTGTTCCGGTTGATGCAAGTAACCGGCTGACGGTGGCCAGGGCTGCCCCGCATTGTCATGCAGCGGGCCACCGCATTGCTCGCGCGCCTCTCGCAGTGGCAATTCACGCTGGATAGCCCGATTGTAATCAGTGGCGGTAATGCTGATAAACTCATCGTCGTTTTGATGCGCACGCAGATAGCGTTTAGCGCTGAAGAGCCCGGCAGCTATCAGCATAAAGAAGATAAATATTGTCAGGCGATTCTTGAAAACCCCTCCGAACAGCCTGCCCGGTAATTGAAATAGCCACTTCGCAATTTTTGACAGCATCTTTTTCCTTCGCGCCCAAGCCGTTACGTTCTGCGGTAACGTTGCTTGCCTCAGTATAGCCAAATCGTTCGAGGTGAGTTGTTCTGCCCTATGAAATTATTGCGCAGTCATCCCATCCCTTCTTCCAGCAGTAACAACAATAAAAAACCGGCAAAGAACATAGCGGTAGTCAGCGGCGTGTCTTTACCCCCTTCATGTGCTTCGACCAGCAGTTCTTCCGTGACCAAATAGAGCAAGGCAATCAGGCCGAAGGCCAGAAATGCCGTTAGCCAAAAGGCACCCAGAGTGGCAATGGGGGCACCCAACATCCCGCCGATGGGGAGCAACAGTGCCAGACCGGCGACTGCCAACATGGCTCTTATCCGTTTGCCGAGGAAATCACGCAGGTCCCCGACGATCGATAATCCCAGAAATAACACTTCCAGCGTGAGCGCCAGGGTCAATAAAAAACCGGCTTTTGCACCGGCGGCAAAGGCGATCCCCAAAACCAAGCCATCAATAAATATATCTATGCCGACCGCGGCCACAAAGCCAACCGGCCCCTGAGCACGTTCCCCCAAGCGCCTGACCAACAGCATCAGCAACACGCCAACGCTGCCCCCGAGCAGAACCGCCCAGGGTGATTGTTGCTTGAGATCAGGCAGGATTTCGGTCGCCGCGGCGGCAAACACAATACCGGCGGTAAAGTGATGAATGATGCGCATGGTCGCATCGCCAGGGCGGCGATAAAGCGCTACGGCGGCACCAACAAGGGTAGCTGCGGCGGGGAACAGCGTATAAAGCACGGCAGAAGTCATCAATATTCCTTTATCTGTGACGTAGAACCTCAGTCTAGCTTAGTCCTGACTCGTCGATGCAAGACATAAAACATTTGTACGTTTTTGTACGTTTGTGTACATTTATGATCGCTTATTTGCCATTGAGAGACAGAATGTCCAAGCTGTTACCCAATCAACGCCATGAGGTTATCCTCACTGCATTACAGCAACAGGGGCGCGTGCTGGCCGTTGACATGGCGGAACGCCTGAATACGACTGAAGCGACCATTCGACGCGATCTACGCCAGTTGGCGGCGCAAAACTTGTGCAAACGCATTTATGGCGGCGCGCTGGCCCCCACGCCAGCAACCGGGCCTATAAGCGCGCGGCTACATTTGAGCAGTAATGAGAAACAGGCATTGGCGCTGGCTGCGCTTGAGCTGATCAAAGAAGGGCAGGTTATTTTCCTGGATGCCGGCAGCACCCACCTTTATCTGGCTGAGCTGTTGCCGCGCGACCAACGGCTGACCGTGGTGACCAATGCACTGAGTATCGCCAGTAAAATGCTGGAGCAACCGGGGATCCGCACTATTTTGATTGGCGGTGAACTGGACGCGGATATTGGCGGTTGTGTGGACGCCAAAGCGGTGCAGGACATTGACGGTTTCCATTTCGATCTGGCGTTTACCGGCATCTGTGCCTATGACCCCACCAGCGGTTTTTCGGCGATGAACTATCAGGATGCCCAGTTCAAGAAACGTTTGTTGACGCGTTCTGGTAACGTGGCGGTGTTGTGCACCGACGACAAACTCAATACCTACGCCCCTTATCCTTTTCTGGCCGCCAGCCGGGTTGATTATTTGGTCACGCCGCCCGGTCGACATCCGCAGCTTGAGCAGCAAGTGACTCACAGCGGCGGCAAAGTCGTGTACAACCCTTCAATTACGGGAGAGTGAAATGCAAATAGCCCATGTTGCACTGTGGACCCGCGATATTGATGCACAAGTGGCATTTTGGCAGCGTTATTTCAACGGCGATGCCGGGGAGCTGTATGTTAGCCGCAACCGCCCGGGATTTGTGTCCCGCTTTGTTCGCCTGGCCACCGGTCCGACGCTGGAAATTATGGGCCTGCCAGAATTATTGCCGGCGGAACAGGCTAATGAGCGTGTGGGTTGGGCGCATATAGCTCTGTCGGTCGGCGACGAAGGCCTGGTCGATCGGTTGGCGCAGCGCGCGCAGCAAGAGGGGATCCTGCTGGCAGCGCCGCGCCAGACCGGTGATGGATTTTACGAGGCAGTCATCCGCGACCCTGATGGTAATGCCATAGAAATTACGGCCTGATCACTCTTCTTCGAGGGTGGCGAACTGCTGCGCCAGATAATCGAGCAGAAGCCGCACCGCCGGTAGCAGTCCGCGGCGTGATGGGAAGACCGCATGCACCACGCCGCCCTGGGGCTGCCAACCGGGCAACAGCTGTACCAGTTCGCCACGCAACATGTCGTCGCGCATCATCATAGACGGCAGCTGTACAATCCCGGCCCCTGCAATTGCGGCGGTTCGCAGCATCAGCATGTCGTCGGTGACCAGCCGTGGCCTATGCTCCCATTCCATTTTTTCACCGTCGGGCCCGGTCAACTGCCACAGGTGCTGCGCACGTGCCGGCCCGAGATCCAGCGTGGGGTATTTACGCAATTCCTCCGGTCGTTGTACTGGGCCAAGGGTTCTCACCAGCGCAGGGCTGGCGGCGATACACCAGGTTCGCTGTGCCAAAATTTTCAGCACCAGATCGCTGTCTTCCAACGGTGGCGGCCGCACGCGAATCGCCAGATCCAATCCTTCACCGACCACGTCAACCCGGCGGTTGGTGGCCTCCAGGTGCACAGTGACTTTCGGGTAATCGGCCATAAAAGCCGCGACCATGCTGCCGACCCGGGTATGCAGGATGGCTACCGGGCAAGACATGCGCACGGTGCCGCATGGCTCAGCGCGGGTTTGTTCAATAGCCTGTTGCGCTGCATCGGCTTCAACCAGCATCGCCTTACAGTGCGTGTAGTAATTCAGGCCCACGTCGGTGACGGAAAAACGCCGCGTTGAGCGTTGAATAAGGCGCACGTTTAAGCGTTCTTCCAGTAATGCTACGCGGCGGCTCAATTTTGACTTCGGTATGCCCAGCGCGCGGCTGGCGGGGGCGAACCCCTGATGATCGACCACGCTGGCGAAATAAAACAGATCGTTTAAATCGGTGAACATCGCCTGTCCTTATCGTCCTATATATAGAACGCTGAGTGTACATCTTGACGACTACTGCAGCAAAGTGGGCTGGATTAAACTTCTGGCATCAACGTAAGGTCGTGAGACCTGAAACAGGAGTTCAAGATGAAAAAAATCCTCGGTATTTACAACAGCCCTGAAGCCCACTGGGTCGGCAACGGTTTCCTGGTGAATTCGCTGTTCTCCTATAACGATCTGGGGGCGGAAATGAGCCCGTTCCTGCTGTTGGATCATGCCGCGCCCACCAAGTTCCGTTCTGCCTCCGGCACGCGTGGCGTCGGTCAACATCCGCATCGCGGGTTTGAAACGGTCACCATCGTGTACCAGGGGGAAGTGGAGCACCGTGATTCTACCGGTAGCGGCGGGGTGATTGGCCCCGGCGATGTTCAGTGGATGACCGCTGCTTCGGGCATCTTGCACGAAGAATTCCATTCACGGAATTTCTCGCGCAATGGCGGCACCATGGAAATGGTGCAGCTGTGGGTGAACCTGCCAGCCAAAGACAAAATGGCCGAGCCGGGTTACCAGACGCTGCTGAATGCCGATATTCCGGTCGTTCCGCTGGCGGATGGGGCAGGGCAAATTCGCGTAATTGCCGGCAACTTTGACGGTCACGACGGCCCGGCACGCACCTTCAGCCCGCTCAACGTTTGGGACATGAAGTTAAATGCAGGCCATACCACCACGTTGACGGTAAAAGAAGGCCATACGCTGGCGCTGGTGATATTGCACGGTGCTGTTCACGTTAACGGCGAGGAAGTGGTACGTGAAACCCAAATGGTCAGGTTTGATCGTGCGGGCGATACGATCACTATCGAAGCCAATAACGATGTTGCTTTGCTGGTGTTGAGTGGCGAGCCAATCGACGAGCCTATCGTAGGTTATGGCCCGTTCGTGATGAACAGCGACGCGGAGATCCAGCAGGCTTTCCGTGACTTCAACGGTGGCAAGTTTGGCAGCATGACGGCAGAACATGACGCCAGCCCGCAATAAGCATCTCAGAACCGATCCGGAAAGTGATCTCCGGATCGGGTTCTACACTTAGGTAACCTCTGCGCTTTGGCCTGTCGGTCAAAGGCAACTTTTAACCGCGATAATCAATCCCAAAAGGAGTAAACCATGACTGCAAACTACAAACGCCTCGATAAGGATCAGGCCGTCGTTTTGCTGGTGGATCATCAGGCAGGGCTGCTTTCTCTTGTACGCGATATCGATCCCGATCGTTTTAAAAATAACGTACTGGCGCTGGGTGATTTAGCGAAGTATTTCAACCTGCCAACCATTCTGACCACCAGTTTCGAAGATGGCCCTAACGGTCCGCTGGTGCCTGAGCTAAAGGCTCAATTCCCCGATGCCCCCTTTATTCCGCGCCCTGGCCAGATTAATGCCTGGGATAACGAGGATTTCGTCAACGCAGTGAAAGCCACCGGCCGTAAGCAGCTGATCATCGCCGGTGTCGTCACCGAAGTCTGCGTAGCTTTCCCGGCGCTGTCGGCCCTCAGCGAAGGTTTTGAGGTGTTTGTGGTTACCGATGCGTCCGGCACCTTCAACGAACTGACGCGTCAATCGGCGTGGAGCCGTATGGAAGCCGAAGGTGCGCAGCTGATGACCTGGTTCGGCGTCGCCTGTGAACTGCACCGCGACTGGCGCAATGATGTGGAAGGGCTGGGGGCCTTGTTCTCCAACCATATTCCTGATTACCGCAACCTGATGACCAGCTACAGCACGCTGACCAAAGGCAAGTAATCCCGCGAGAAAGAAAAACCGATGATTCTTTACATAATCCTTAAATTTTCATCACGTTAGCGGCGGGATGTAAGCAAAGATCATCGGGGTGAAAAGGTCGTGAAAAGCGGCTTTCTCATTGGCCGGGGGCGGGGTAGGTTAAGCCCAATCCCGGCAAATGAGGACATGACATGAAAAATGCAATTAACGTACTGACACTGCCTTTTCTGGCTGCTGTGACGCTGTTTAGCGTTAGCGCGCTTTCCGCTCCGGCACCGGCAGAGAAAAATGCCCCACCGCTGGCAGAACAAGGTTTCCGCTTACCCCCGTTCCCGGGCGGACATATGCCTAAACCGGGTTTCTGTCACGGAGGGGAACTGTTCTGCGCGACGTCTGCCAGCGATAACCCAACCGAAACCATCAATAAGCTCACTGCGGTGATCCCGGCAAGTAGCGCCAAACATTATGAAGTCCGTGTTTCTGTCGTTGCCTTGCCAGATACGCCACCCGTGCCCCTCGCGCCTTAAACGGACCGGCTAGCTCTGAGGGGGAATGCAGGGTAGTCTGAGGAGGTTTTCCTCAGGAGGCAGGATGAATCTATTAACGCTCCCCCCTTATCTCCAACCTGATGATCGGGTGTTGTTATTCGATGGCGAATGCAACCTGTGCCACGGACTGGTGAGATTTTTGATCCGTGCGGATCGGCAGGGCAAGATCCTGCTGGCTACGGTGCAATCTGCGGAAGGGCAAGCCATCTTAGGCGGGTTGGGCTTACCGACCGACCGTATTGACTCCATTGTGTATCTTGAACAAGGGCAGTACTGGCTAAGATCGGCAGCTTTTTTTCAGGCAATGCGCCAGCTTGGTTGGCCATTTCGGTTACTGGCGCTGGCGCGTTTTCTCCCCCCTCGGCTGGCGGATGCGTTTTATAACCTGGTGGCCAGCAACCGCTACCGGCTGTTTGGCCGCAATGAAGGCACCGCCTTACCCGGGGAGCATCTGCCGGGGCGTTATTTGCATCATCGCTCTGACTATACCCGCTGAACTTTACGCTTCTTTACCCTTTAATCGATTGAAATATCAGCACTCTGGCCGCATATAATGGAGCATTCAGCCGAAAAGGAGCGTGTATGGGAATCAGTGAAGAAGAGCATCTCCGCCGTTTAAGTCAGGAAAAGAACGCGGTGGGGAATACGGCGAAATGGGTAGCAATTGTCTCTGCCATTTACTTCGCCATGATGGTGTTTTACGGTCATCCGATGGGGGTCTTGACGATGTCAGGGCTGATTTTTATCGTCTCCACCACGACCTGGCTGAAGAAGCGTCAAAAAGTGAAGTCCTATCGCCGGGTTTTGGCGAAAATCAACGATGAACCACCGGCTTAGCGACCCTGATATTCACGGCTTGTGATACTGTAAACCAGGCTTGGCGTATCGCCAGGCACGTCATCCAGGGTATCGACCAAACGTAAACCCGCTTTTTCCAGCACGCGGCGTGAGGCCAGGTTTTTTTCACGCACAATCGCAGAGATTTCTGCCAGCCGTAGATGTTCGAAACCAAATTCGAGTGAGGCCTGTGCCAGTTCTGTGGCTAACCCACCGCCCCAAACCTGCGTATCAAAACGATAACCCAGATTCACCGTGCGCTGCGCGCCCAGCGGCCGCCAGGATATCCCACCAAAACCGATGACCCATTCCGGTCGCTCAAGCCGCACAATAGCCCAAGAGCCGTAGCCGTGATGCTGCCAATTTTCGATCCGTTCAGCCAACGCCTGCTGCGCCTGCGCCTCGCTGGCAATGGGGCCGGCCGGATTAAAACGTTGCGTGTCGGGATCGCCAAAAATGGCGTAAAAGCGAGCTAAATCGTCGGCGACGGGCGGGCGCATCAGCAGACGGGCGCTAATAAAAGGAGCGGTAGGGTGAGTCTGTGGCATGGTTTCTCGTCAGCTGCGGTAAAAGGCAGGTTTA
Organism: Serratia sp. CoH_122_TC_1; assembly: GCF_058191755.1. NCBI lineage: Bacteria > Pseudomonadati > Pseudomonadota > Gammaproteobacteria > Enterobacterales > Yersiniaceae > Serratia > Serratia sp. CoH_122_TC_1. Next base: position 172,387 of record NZ_JBXWLA010000007.1, on the reverse strand, counting down.
ACTGTAGACCCGCTGTGCGGAGAAGGGAACACACCCCCCTCTCCAGGTGGAGAGGGGGAATGGATCAGATAAATGAATCGTCGTCGTTGTAGTCGTCATCAGAGAAGTCGTTACTATCGTCGTTTTGATAGTCCGCGTTCTGGAACCCGTTATCCTGGTTGAGGAAACGGCTGTCGCCACCGTTATTAAAGGTATCGAGATTATTGGATGCGTCGAAGTTACGCATTGCGCTGTCATCTACCGGCGTTGCCGGTGTCTCATCGATAATGTTCACAATCTCTTCCGGCTGTGAATGGCGGAACATGCCGGTTAGCATATCGGCGAGCACCACCCCTCCCGCTACGCCGGCTGCAGTTTGCAATGCGCCACCAAGGAACCCGCCAGCACGTGAAGGTGCCGCCTGTTGTGGCTGGCTATAAGCGGGTTGCTGCTGCTGTGGAGCGTAGCCTGCTTGCGGCTGATTGTTCCATGCCGCGTTGTTCTGCTGTTGCGCCTGATATTGCTCACGCGGGCTTGGCGTGTTGCGGTTACCGCCGCCAAACAGGCCGGCCAGGAAACCGCCGCTGCTTTGCTGGTTGGCGCTATTTTGCTGTTGTTGGGCAATCTGGCTTTCCAGATCTTTTACCCGCTGGTCCAGCTGCTTCAAGGCCGCTTCCTGAATAATCATTGCCTGCGCCATGTAATAAGGTGCTGAAGGCTGCTCACGAATGTGCTGATTGATTTGCTGCTCTGCCTGGAGATCCCTCTGGCCTGTCTTGGTCTCGGCATCTTTCAAGCGGCCAAACAGACCATCGATAAGGCGTTGTTCTTCAGATTGCATAGGATTACCTCAAGGAGATTAATTACGGTACTGGATGATCGATATCATCGGTAACTCTCACCCTAGCGCGTTTGTATGAAGCAATAAATAAATGGTAGGTAAACCTGATTATGAATTTGTTACCAGTTACGGCAAAGGGATTAACATCACCAGCTTTAGCCCGCTGTTTTCCGCAGGATGAAACGTCAGTTGCTGAAAGCGTAAGGGACCGCGTTGGGGGTGTTCGAACCCCCTTTCGCCCCCTTCGCGTGCCATGACATCGTGCTGTTTCCACCAGTGGTTAAACGCCTCGCTGTTGTGGGTCATATTGCGCACAAAAGCACGAATCTCTTCGGTATTTTGGTGATGGCTGGTTTCGGCGCGAAATTCGGCGACCACGCGCCGCGCACGATCTTCCCAGTCGCTGACCAGCGTTTTCGCTAACGGATGGAAAAACATAAAGTGCAGCAGATTGGGCGTGTTGGTTTGGCCCAGCCAGCCGCTGAACAGGCTTTCCGCGGGCGCATTCCAGGCCGCGACATTCCAGGTGATATCCAGGAGATAGCAAGGCACCGCTACCTGATGAACGCTTTGTAAAACCGCACTGTTAGCCATTTCCTGATGCTGTTCTTGTTCGGGATCGGCTACCCGCGCCAGGGTAAATAGATAGTGGCGTTCGGCATGCCCCAAACGGAGCGCTTTGGCAATGCGTGCCAGTGTATGCGGAGAGATGGACACCTCCCGGCCCTGTTCAATCCAGGTATACCACGTGGCACTAATACCGCTGATTTGCGCCAGCTCTTCACGGCGCAGGCCGCTGGTGCGACGGCGTGGTGCGCTGGGTAAACCCAGCATGTCCGGTGTAATACGCTCACGGTGGGCACGCAAAAAGGCACCGAGTGCCTTGGGACCGGATAAGGCTTCTGATTGCATAGACTGGTACCCCTGATACTAGGATAACTGCTCATATTGTACCCGTATATTAAGCTGATTATAGTAACAAAAGTCATCCGGCACAGGCGTAAGCCATACAATAAATGGGGCACATATGAGCAAGAGCAACAGCCATAAAAATGCGGTCGATCGTCAGTTTGGCGAGCAGGCCAGCGCTTATCTGACCAGCGCAGTCCATGCGCAGGGGAAGGATTTACAACGACTGGGGTTGCTGCTGGAACCCCATGCCGATGCCAGGCTGCTCGATCTGGGCTGTGGTGCAGGACACGCCAGTTTTACGGCTGCGGCAAAAGTGGCGCAGGTGGTGGCTTACGACTTATCGGTACAGATGTTGGCGGTAGTAAGCCAGGCCGCAGTGGAGAAAGGCTTTACTAATATCCAGGTGCAGCAGGGCGTAGCCGAATCACTGCCGTTTGATGATGCCAGCTTTGATCTGGTGATCAGCCGTTATTCGGCGCACCACTGGCATGATGTTGGCCAGGCATTGCGCGAAGTGCGTCGGGTGCTGAAGCCGGGTGGAAAAGCTATCTTTATGGATGTGGTCTCACCAGGGCATCCTTTGTTGGATATCTATCTGCAAACCGTTGAAGTCCTGCGCGATACGTCACATGTCCGCAATTATGCACCGGGCGAATGGCTGAGCTTGATAACAGAATCTGGGTTGCAGGTTCGAGAGGTGACGTCAGATCGGTTGTATCTGGAATTTAGCAGCTGGGTGGCGCGCATGCGTACGCCAGAGCATTTCGTTACGGCTATTCGTGCGTTTCAACAAGGGGTTTCTGAAGATGTGCTGCGGCATTTCGCCATCCAGCCAGACGGATCATTTACCAGCGATATCATGATGTTTGAAGTGAGCAGGGGATAAATAACGTCAGGGCAACCAATATACCCTTCCTCTTTCCGCGAGAAATACGCGGAAAACCATCGGATATAGCGGCTGCCCTGACAGAGTATTACCGGGTATAAATTACTTTTTGTCTTCCAACAGGCAGCGATAAATCAGGCCACCGATAGCACCGCCCACTAAGGGGACTAGCCAGAATACCCAAAGCTGTTGCAATGCCCAGGTACCTTGGAAGATGGCCACGCCGGTACTGCGCGCAGGGTTAACAGAAGTATTGGTTACCGGAATACTGATCAAGTGAATCAGCGTTAATGTCAAACCAATCGCTAAGGGGGCAAAACCGGCTGGCGCACGTTTGTCCGTGACACCATGAATAACGATCAGGAAAAATGCTGTCAGCACCAATTCAATGACGATAGCAGATTGCAGAGAATAACCACCCGGTGAGTGCTCACCGTAACCGTTGGAGGCAAAGCCGCCAGCAGTGGCATCGAAACCTGCTTTACCGCTGGCGATTAAATACAACACCGCCGCTGCAGCAATCCCGCCAATCACCTGAGCAATCACGTAAGGAATAACATCTTTTGCGGCGAAACGGCCACCGGCAAATAACCCCACGGTAATGGCTGGGTTAAAATGCCCGCCAGAAATATGGCCAACGGCATAGGCCATTGTTACCACGGTAAGACCAAAAGCGAGTGCGACACCGAGAAAACCAATACCCAGCTGTGGGAATGCTGCTGCTAATACGGCGCTACCACAACCACCGAACACCAACCAAAATGTGCCAAAAAATTCGGCAAAAAGTCGCTTTGACATAGATTCCATCCTACGGAAAATACTAACGGGCGTTAGCACTAAAAACTATAGAACACCTTTTTAAATTAATGCAGGTTTCTATCAATATTTTCTTAATGCACCTTGAATAACGGTGGATATTAAATCCCTGGGAATTAACTTTGTCTATGCGAATACGGCTATATTTTTCTAATTACGGCGCGTTTGCTGTTTTTTTTATCTTTGTTATAAGAATTTACCCTAAGCTTAAGCGACAGGTTTTTTTTGTTGAAAATAGCTAGCGTTAAATTTTCACTCTCCTATGTTTTTTCCATTGGTTTTGTCCGCGTTAATTGTTAATTCCTATTTGCCATCTTTAATTTTCAAGCCAATTCATGGTATTAGTGGGCTTGTCATAAGATTGTCATGTGGAGCGAATACATTGGCAAACTGCCAAGCCTACATTCTTAATTTTGAGCCATAACCATGAAAATAAAATCGGTTTCACTGTTAATCAGTTCGTTATTCCCTCTGTTGTCCTATGCCGCCACTGACGTTGAGGTTGCACGCTATATTGTCAGTTTTCCTGGTGGTGAGCATGTGAGTTACCAGGGCGCCTTCGCTAAGCACTTCCCACAGGGATTGCCGGTAGGTATCGGCTCGGGTCTGGTATTCAATAGTCGTGAAGGCAATGACCTGCTGTTGACGACAGTGACCGATCGCGGCCCGAATGCCGATGCGCCTACGGTCGGTGAACAGGACGCCAAAATTTTCGCTAACCCTGCTTTCGTTCCGCTGTTGATGGATATTCGTGTCGGTGGGGGGAAGGCGGTTGCCAGCAATTCACGCCCACTGCATGACCAGCAGGGGCCGATTAGCGGGCTGCCACTGCCGGCAGGTCTGATTGGTTCAACCAATGAAGTTGCGTTGAGTGATACGCTGAAAATCTTGCAGGGCGATCCGCGCGGGCTGGATACTGAAGGCATTACGGCGGATGGAAAAGGCGGTTATTGGCTGTGTGATGAATATGGCCCGTTCCTGATCCATATCGACAATCAGGGCAAGATCCTCGCCAAATACGGCCCGACGCCGGAGCAGGGAGAGCACGCGGTGGCAGGCGGATTGCCAAATATCATCAAATGGCGTCAGCCAAACCGCGGTTTTGAAGGCATCACCCGCCTGCCGGACGGGCGTATTCTTGCGGCGGTGCAGAGCACGCTCGACGTGGACGGCAAGACCAAGAACAAAGCACAGTTTACGCGCTTGGTCAGTTTTGATCCGGCCAGCGGCAAAACGGCGATGTACGGCTACCCGATCGATATCGACAGCTATAAAAAGGCCAAAGACGCCAAAGTGGGTGACATTGTGGCTGTAGACAACCAACACATCCTGTTGGTTGAGCAGGGCAGCGATAAAGACAAGCAGATGATCAACAAGATCTATCTGGTCGATTTCAGCCAGGCGACCGATCTGACGGCCTTCGAAGGCAAGGGCAAAGCGCTGGAGTTTGACGATGCGCAAGCGCTCGCCAAGCGCGACGTGAAGCTGGCGCAGAAGCGTGAAGTGGTCGATCTGCGCAAATTGGGTTGGCAGCAGGAGAAGGTAGAGGGTCTATCGCTGATCGACGATCACACTCTGGCGGTGATTAACGATAACGATTTTGGCCTGCAGGCCAAACTGGTGGACGCGCAGCCCAAGGCGAAGAAAATCGGCGACTATCAGTTGGATAAGCAGGGCAACCTGAGCCTGGACGGTAAAGCCGTGTCGGCCCGTATTGAGCTGCAACCGCTGGAGAAACCGGAGTCGCTCAGCGAATTGTGGGTGCTGACGCTGCCGCAGCCGCTGAAGTAGAGACGGCAACAGGGGGCCGATGCCCCCTGTTTTTATCCGTGAGTGCCGCTGACCTGCGGCGTCCTGCCTCGTGAAATGCTCTCCCACACCGCGACCGCCACCATAATCAACGTGGTCAAACCGTTCACCATCAGTAAATCGGTGAGGTAGGCGATCGGTGCCAGCACTGCCAGCGCAATGAGCCCCACCAGATGCGATAGGGGAAAGCGACGATAAACCAACCTTTTATACAAGGCGTTAGCGAACAGGTAGATTGCAGGACCGAGGAGCAGTACCGCTGCCGTGACGTTGTTAATATGGCCGTCAGGATGAGCAATCACCAGTTCGTTGGCGACGGCGCAAACGATGATGGCACCGACGAGTATCACGTGAACATAGTGAAAGTTGGCGCCCAGTTGGCCCGGGTTTTCCGCCTGGCTAATGGCGTGACTGCCGGCTTTGCTGCTGGTATCGAAATAAACCCACCACATCGCCAGGCTGCCGAGAAAGGCAACCAGCGAGGCAATCAGTACCGGTGGGTTCCAGGACGCCATTTCGCTAAGGGTCGAACCGGTAATCAGAATGGTTTCACCCAGCGCTACGATCACGAACAATTGGCAGCGCTCCGCCAGGTGATGGCCTTCGATAGTCCATTCGCTACTGCTGTCGGAACGACCGAGTACCGGCAAGCGGAAACCGAACATTGGCGAAACGTATTCGCACAATACGGCTATTGCCCACAGCAACAGCCGGTAGTTGCCTTCCGCCAACCCTCCCAGGATCCAGAACACCGCTGAAATGCACATCCAGCCAAGAATGCGGCGGAAATTTTGTTTTAATGGGTGGCCGATGGGCAGTAGATTTAAGATCACCAGTGAACGTCCAACCTGGATAGCCACGTAAAACAGTGCGAACAGCAGGCCACGCTCGCCAAACGCGTGTGGCAGCGCAGAAGAGGCGAACAACCCCAATAGCATGATGCCGAACAGCAGGATGCGGATAGGGCGGGTATCCGGGTTAAACCAGTTGGTGACCCAAGCGGTGTACTGCCAGGCCAGCCAGACGGCGAACCAAAGCAACAGCGTTTCGAGCGCGCCGGTCAGTGTCAGGTGGTGCAATAGATAGTGAGAGAGCTGGGTAACGGCAAAAACGTAAATCAGATCGAACAGCAGTTCTGAAAATGAAACCGAGGCACCATGGCCATCACGCACACGCAGTAAGGTTTGCGACATAGGGAGTCCTTCCATAATGATAACCTTCAGAAATAGCGTAGTTCAGTCGCGGGTGCTAAGAGAAGAATCTTAAAGATGAGGATTTTTATCGCATTTGGCCAAACGGACTTTTAATTGTCATCTGCCAGGGGTAGAGTGGCAACATTACCCCCGCGTTACCCAGCCAAAGACATATCTGCATGCACTTCCTCCTTATTTTCATCACAATGATTGATGTTCTTTACATTGGATTACGTCTGCTTTCATTGCCTGGTAGATAATTAACTCCACTGATACGAGAAAATAAACAAAAACATCTGGAGTTAATCATGAAACTATTACCTGGCATCGCAGCAGTTCTTTTGGCAGCCGCTTCATTTTCTTCATTTGCAGCGCCGCTGTCATCAGTAAAACAGGTGAATACTGAACAGGCCAGCAGCATGCAAAGCCTTGGCGTAGTGTCGGTTTCCGGCGTTAGTGGCTCTCCAGCCGATGCGGTTCACGCGCTGAAAGAAAAAGCGCAGGCGGATGGCGCCAGCAGTATTCGTATTATCGGGCTGGACACCCCGGGGGATTCCAGCAACTGGCGTGGTAATGCAGAAATATACCGTTAATCGCCTGGCAGTAAATAAACCTCGGTCACTGTAAAGGGTGGCCGATAAAACAAACGGCTGTGGAATATAATCTGACCGGTAATGCTGTTTATTGATTACCTGAAGATTATTTTCGCAGCCTTTTTTTATCTTTTCGTCTGTCGGTTGCATTTCATTACAACTGTGTCGGTGGTTTTAGGAAACATGTTAATGAATACTTAAGGAATTGAGTTCAGATTGGTGGCTACTCAACGTAAGGAGGCCCCAATGTTAAATGCGACACGGCTGCAACTGAAGAACCACTTTAGCTATCTCCAGCAGTTTATGGCTTCACCGCGTACTGTCGGTACGCTGGCGCCTTCTTCCCCTTGGTTATGCCAGGCGATGCTGAATCAGATTGAATGGACCGGGGCACTGTCCATTGCAGAATTAGGCGCGGCTGACGGCGTGTTGACCAAGCGTATATTGGGACGTATGCGCGCCGATGCCTCGCTTGAGGCCTTTGAAATTCAATCTCATTTTGTGCATCAACTGCGGAAAATTGACGACCGTCGTTTGCAGGTAATGGACCGTTCTGCCGAAGAGATGGCCCGCGATTACGACGTGATATTCTCTTGCCTGCCCTTGTTATCCATCCCGCTTAAAATCAGTATTCGTATTTTGCAACAGGCGCAGCACTGCTTGCGCGCGCGCAATGGCACGCTGGTGTTGTTTCAATACAGCCATTTGTCGGAAAAGCTGTTGTCTCGCTATTTCCATTGGAAACGGCTACGGGTCGTCCGTAATTTCCCCCCGGCGTTGGTCTATATCTGCACGCCGCGTTAACTAAAGCCTTTTTTCCATCACTACCACGTCGCCGCCATATTGCTGGCGACGCTCGATGGTTTGCCAGCCCCAACCTGAATACAACGCCTCGGATTTATCGGTAATCAGATGCAGGACAGGGTGGTTGCGCTGGCGCGCCAGTTGCACGATGGCCGCCTCCAGGCGCTGAGCGATACCTTGTCGTCTGTGGTCTGGATGAACAAATACGCCTGCCAGCCAAGGGGAAAGATCCATCCGGTGATGATCGTCACTTGGCCATAGGCTAGCCATACCCAGCGGGCATTCCCCCTCGAGCACCAACAGCGTGGTGTAGTCTTCACTGGGTTGTGCGCACTGTGCAAATCGTTGGCGCGTGCGTTCCAGCGAACCGCCACGCTGGGAGCCCCACTGACCAAATGCCCATGCGGCACAGACGTCGCTAAAATGGGGACATTCCACCAATGGGATAATACGTTGGGTCATCGTTGTTCCTCCTAGATTACCTGCCACGCTAGCCCACCTTTTATTGGATTATCGCCCGATTTTTTAACTTTATAAAACCGTATTTACAGCGGTTTTGCATGTATCAGCGGCGAAACAGCGTCATTCAGCGGATTTAGGCCGCCTGGCGCGGGTTGTGATTGAAAGTGTTAATGAGAGTGATTATCATGCGCGCATCTTCTTACCTTGATCCGGCCTGTTCATGCGCAATCCCCTCGTTTTACTGCTGCTTTCTCTGTTGCTCGGCGTTTTTAGCGTTCAGGCGAAAATGGTGACTGACATTACCGGTCGTCAGGTCGAAGTGCCGGATAACCCGCAACGCATCGTGTTGGGCGAAAGCCGTATGTTGTATACGCTGTCGCTCTTGGAGCCGGGGAATCCCGCTCAGCGTATCGTCGGCTGGCCGGAAGACATGGCGCGTTTTGATGCGCAAAGCTGGCAGCTTTACACACAAAAGTTTCCGCAGATCAAAGCGATCCCTTCTATTAGCAAGGGGAATTTCCGTCAGGTTAATAGCGAAAACCTGATCAAGTTAAAGCCGGATCTGGTGATTCTCGCACGTTACGCGCGGGAAGAGGGTGACAGTGACGTGTTGCTCAATACGCTGAGTAAGGCCGGAATCGCCGTGATCTACGTTGATTTACGGGTCGACTTGCTGAATAACACCGTGCCGAGTGTCCGTTTGCTGGGGGAAGTTCTCAATCGTCAGCAGCGCGCGGAGCAGTTCATCAGCTTCTACCAGCAGCATATGGCGGTGATCCAGCAGCGATTGGCAGGCTACAAGGGGCCAAAACCCAAGGTAATGCTGCATTTGCACCTTGGGCGGCGTGAAACCTGTTGCACTACGGCGGCACATGGCAACCTCGGCGATCTGCTGGCTTTTGCCGGCGGGGACAATATCGCCAATGCCAGCATCAAAGGCGTTTATGGTGAGCTGAACCCGGAAACCATTTTGACCGCTAATCCCGATATCTATATTGCTACCGGCATGGCCGGGCCAGAGGGCAAGCGTTTTTCCGATCTGCGCCTTGGGCCCTTGGTCACCCAGAAGGAAGCTGACGAAAGCTTCCGGATGATCATGCAAAAGCAGCCGATGCTCGCCAACCTGAAAGCGGTAAAAAACCACCAGGCCTGGAGCATCTGGCACAACTTCTATCTCAGCCCTTACCACGTTGTGGCCGTTGAGATGTTCGCTAAAGCTTTCTACCCGGATCTGTTTGCAGACATCAACCCGCAGCAGACCTTTAAGCAGTTATATCAACAATTTTTGCCGTTACCTTTTTCAGGGACTTATTGGAGTCAGTTAAATAATGAATAACACCCAGCGTGGCTGGTGGTGCGCATTGCCTCTGGCGGCCTGTGCATCGGCCCCGGCGTTCAGCGTCGACAAAACAGCAGAAAAGAGCGAAACCCTGGTGGTGGTGGGTCAACCACCATCGGACGGTGTAAAAAGCTACCAGCCGCTGACAAGCGTGACCGGTACCCGTAGCGAAACCTCTCTGCTGAACGTGCCGCAGGCTATCGACGTTGTCCCGCAACAAGTGATTACCGATCAGGCTGTCAGCAGCCTGGACGAGGCGCTGTATAACGTCAGCGGCATCACACAGGCAAACACGTTGGGAGGCACCCAGGACGCGGTAATGAAACGTGGCTTTGGCGATAACCGCGATGGCTCCATTCTGCGCGACGGCGTGCGTTCGGTTCAGGCACGCAACTTTACCCCGACCACTGAGCGGGTTGAGGTATTGAAAGGTCCGGCATCTATGCTATACGGCATGGGCGAGCCGGGCGGGATGATCAATATGATCACCAAAAAGCCGCAGTTGCAGCAGCACACGCATGTGGAAGGGTGGGGCAGCAGCTTTAAAGGCGGCGGTGGCCAGTTAGACGTTACCGGGCCGCTGGGCACCTCTGGTTTTGCCTATCGGATGATTGTCGATCACGATGAAACCGATTACTGGCGCAATTTTGGACGCAATCGCCAAACGGTGATTGCACCCTCGTTGATGTGGTACGGCGAAAGCACCACGGTGCGTGTGGCTTACGAACATATGGAATACCTAGTGCCCTTTGATCGCGGGACCATCATTGATTCACGCACCGGCAAGCCGGTGAATACGCCGCGCGATCGCCGTTTTGACGAAAGCTATAACGCCACGCGGGGCGATCAGGACAGCGTTACGCTGCAGGTCGATCAGGTACTGAATGAAAGCTGGAAAAGCTCGCTGACCTACGCTTACAGCCGCAATAGCTACAGCGATAATCAGGCACGTGCGCTGGCGCTGAACCCTGATACGGGGGTGTTGTCGCGCCAGGCCGACTCTACGGCCCATGCTGTCAGCCATGCCAACGCGGTACAGCTGACGTTCAATGGCGACGTCGATTGGGGCAAAACCAACCACCAGATGCTATTCGGGTTTGATTTTGAAGATAACCGCACCTACCGCGGCGACATGATTCGCGGCAAAAAGAACAGCGATTTCAACATCTATAATCCGGTGTATGGCCTGATGCCGACCTCGAATGCCGTCAGCGCCAAAGACAGCGATCAGCGTGAAAACCTCACCAGTTATGGCTGGTTTATGCAGGATTCTATCCAACTGACCGAAAAGTGGTTGGTGATGGGCGGCTTGCGCTATGACGCCTTTGACGTTTTCGCCGGGAAAGGGCGGCCCTTTGTCACCAATACCGACAGTTCCGACAGCAAGCTGATACCGCGTGCCGGGGTGGTCTACAAGCTGACGCCGAATGTCTCGCTGTACAGCAGTTACACCGAATCTTTCAAGCCGAACTCTTCCATTGCCAGCCAGATTGGTTCGCTGCCACCGGAACAAGGCAAGGCCTGGGAAGTGGGGAGCAAGGTTGAGTTGCCAAAGGGTATCACCGGCACGCTGGCGCTGTTTGACATCACTAAACGCAACGTGATGGTCAACGAATTGGTAAATGGTGAAACAGTCACCCGCACTGCAGGACGTGTGCGCTCTCAGGGCGTGGAGTTGGATGTTGCAGGCAACATTACCGATTCATTGAGCCTGATCGGTTCTTATGCTTATACCGATGCGCGGGTGGTGGATGATCCCGACAACAAAGGCAAAGAAATGACCAACGTGGCGCGTCATACTGCCTCGCTGTTTATGACCCAGGATCTGGGATCAACGGGGCTATACAGCGGAGATAACGTGCGCGTGGGTGCAGGTGCACGCTATGTGGGGCGCCGCCCTGGTGATGCCGCCAACAGTTTTAATCTCGACAACTACACTGTTGCCGACGCTTTCGCTGCTTACACTCTACCGGTGAAGGGTTACCGGGTGAAATGGCAGTTAAACGTGAAGAACCTGTTCGACAAAACCTATTACCCGTCCAGCGGTGGCAATTTGCGCGTTGCGGTGGGAGAACCACGTGAAGTGGTGCTGCGTGCCAGCGTCGACTTCTGATTTTACGCACAGGAATGTCTGCCCGGCGGCGGGTATCTGCCGCCGGGTAAATCTGATTAAATAGCCGGCCCTGACGTTAAGGAGAACCCGATGAGCCTGCAAATCCGTTTAGCGCAGCCGCAGGATATCGCTCAGTTGATCGCCGTTGAGCGCTCGGCGGCGCAGCTGTTTCATCAACAGCCTGCCTGGTGTTTTATCGCCGAAGGCCCGGTGATGAGTTCAGAACAGCATGCTGATTTTATTCAGCGGCAACACGAATGGTTGGTTGAAGGCGCGTCAGGAGAGGTCGCCGGCTTTATTGCCGTCATACCGCAATCACAGGATTGGCATATCGCCGAGCTGTCGGTAGCCGCCAATTGGCAGCGCCAGGGCATTGGCCGACGTTTGATCGCGGAGGTTGCAGCACAGGCGGCATTGCAAGGCGCACAGCGTTTGACGTTGACGACTTTTATTGATGTGCCCTGGAACGCACCCTATTACCAGCGCCTTGGGTTCAGGCCGATCGCCGCCCAGCAACTCAGTGCGTCATTGAAGCATCAGTTGGCTGAAGACAGTGCGCAGGGTTTTGCTGCGGACAGCCGCTGTGCCATGGAATTTACACTGTCGTAAATATTGAAATACAGGCTGATGGCGGTATGATGCAGCAACTACGCCATCGCACGATCTGCACGCCAGATTCTGGCATGCAAACGCAATCACGTCACCGTATAAGGGACAACCCGTAATGACACAAACCATTTTCATGGTCGGCGCTCGCGGAGCCGGTAAAACCACGGTGGGCAATGCACTGGCGTTGGCGCTGGGCTATCAATTCATCGATACCGATCTGTTTATGCAGCAGACCACGCAGATGAGCGTGGCGGAAATGGTCGAAAAAGAAGGCTGGCTGGGGTTTCGCCGCCGTGAAAGCATCGCGCTGCAAACCGTGACGCAACCGTCAACTGTAGTTGCCACCGGCGGTGGTGCAATCCTGGCAGAAGAGAACCGCCGCTTTATGCGTCAGCACGGCACGGTGATTTACCTGCGCTCGCCGGCTGACGTACTGGCACAACGACTGGAAGAATACCCACAAGACGCACAGCGCCCAACCTTGACCGGCCGCCCTATTGCCGAAGAGATGTTGGAAGTGTTGGCCGCTCGCGAAGCCTTGTATCAGGAAGCTGCGCATTACGTGATGGACGGTACCGGCAACCCACAACAGGTGGTGGCTCAGATCCTCGCCGCGTTACAGCGTGAAACGGTAAAGTAATACCTAAAGGGTACGTGCGGGCACACTAGGCTGTGCCCGATTCTCTGCATTTCCCCTGCTTTCCCCCGTGTCGAACCGCCTCACGCGTCTGAGTGTTGGGATGAGGACACTACGAGTGTGCCTGATCGGCTGGGTGCGCTGTAAAATACAGCCCCGGCGTGATGCCAAAACGTTGACGGAAAGCGGCAATGTAGGCACTGACATTCTCGTAACCGTAGTCGCCGGCGATCCGATTGACGGACTCGCCGCGCGACAATGGCTCCAGCGAGCGAATCACCCGGGCTTGTTGGCGCCAGCGGGCGAAAGTGACGCCAGTTTCGCCAATAAAACGGCGGCTCAGGGTGCGGACGCTCAGTCCGGCCCAGGCAGCCCATTCAATCTGGCTCCGGTTGTCAGCAGGATCGTTCAGCAGTGCACGCGCAATTTTCAACAACCGCGCGTCCTGCGGTAGCGGCAGTTGGAGCGGGGCGCTTTCCTGAGCACGGACTTCATCTAACAATACATGCAATAGCCGCCGCTGCGGCGCGTTCAACTTTTGCCCGGCGAAGGGCGTTATGCGTTCCACAAGCGCCTGAATCAACCCGGAGGCGGTACTTAGCCGGGGTTGTTCAGGTAATCCGCCACAGTAAGCTTCCGGCACATATAGGCTCCAGCCTGCTACGTTGCCGCACGCCACCGCCTGATGTGCGCAATGAGGGGGCAGCCAGCCAATATTACCCGCGGTCATTGCCCATTGCCGCTCGTGGGTTTCCAGCGCGATCATGCCATGGGTTAACAAATAGATTTGCCCCTCGGTATGTTGATGCCAAGGCGTCAGGTGTTTTTTCTCATGCCAGAGTCGCTCGCTTTGCAGGATCATATTGATTGGCCGATTTACAGTATAAAAAGTCCCAGTGCGCTTATTATGCCACGCTCTGGCCGCGCTATGATCTCCGCTTCATTCAATTCTGGAGATTGCTGATGACCTTGAAGACCCCAGCCGCCATTGTGCTCGACGCCTTGCAGCAGGTGGTTGCTGCCCCGCAGCACCAACCGGCGCTGATCGCTGAATTCTTCCATGCGGATTACCACCAGCAGGTGGATGGTAAAACGCTCGATTATTCGCAGTTTGTACAACATATGGCGTTGCTGAAGCAGCTCACCCGTAGCATGACATTGGTGTTTGTCGCGGTTGCCGGGCAGGGCGACGCGGTGTTGACGCACCATCTGGTACGGGTGGAAAAACGCGATGGCGGCAGTAGCTTGGTCAAGGTGCTGGCGCATTTCACTGTGCGTGACGGAAAAATCAGCGCCTGCGATGAACTGACGCAATTGCTGGAGGGGGAGCACGGCGATCGCGACCTGGGGTCATGCGTGTCGGTCTAAATAGCGCTGCTATACTTAAGCTTGTGGAATCACAGGGGAGATGAGCATGCGCGAAAATGACCGACCTGGTTATCCGAGAACCGCCCGAGTGGTCGCCGTTGACCGGGGCGATCCAAGCTTGCATATGCACCGTTTTGAGGTGCGTACCGATGACATTGAGCCGAACACGCTGCTCAGTGAGCATCCTACCGAGCAGGAAGCGCTTGATGCCAAGCATCGCTACGAAGATCCTGCGCTGGAAGATTAATCGACATCCCCAGAAGCCGGCGCAAGGCCGGTTTCTTTTATTCATTTTTTTGCTAATTGACTGATTAAAATAGCGAATAAAGTTGTATGCCACTTTCTGAATCTGGTATGCGGTGCCTTTTGAAGCCAGGATGCAGAAGGGCTATCTGGCACGTCTCCACTCTGCAGAACTTTACTCTGCGTCTCGATCGCATTTCGCGTGAAAAACCAGTGACAGATCAACCTTAATCCCCCAATATGGATTCCCCATAAAGTTGATTACGCGGGTGCCAGTCTATGCTGAAAGTGAACGAGTATTTTGCCGGAAAAGTGAAGTCTATCGGTTTCGATAGTAGCAGCATCGGCCTTACCAGCGTCGGTGTTATGGAAGAGGGAGAGTACACCTTCAGCACCGCCCAGCCGGAAGAAATGACCGTAATTACCGGCGCGTTGAAAGTGTTGTTGCCGGGCTCGCCGGATTGGCAGGTATTTATGCCGGGTGAGAAGTTCTTCGTACCGGGCCACAGTGAGTTCAACCTGCAGGTTGCCGATGCAACGGCCTATCTGTGCCGCTACTTAAGTAAATAATCCTACCCTTTACTTGACGCCACAGCGCTGTTGGCCGCGCGCACTCACCCCAGTCACTTACTTGCGTAAGTCCCTGGGGTTCTCGCACTTGCCACCTGGCTGCAACTCAAATTAATTTGGGTAGGTTGTTTATTTGGCAAAAGCTGCGCATCTGGAGCAAAGGCGCAGTTTTTGCAGGCTCAACGCTGGGCTTCGCCACCCAGAGCTTCGATGGTGTTCTTGATTAACGCCGCCAGCTCGCTGGTCATCAGGATGAAGTCGGCGTCAAAACGCTGGGCAAAATCGTCACGATCGATGTCGTCATTCTGCTCACGCAGTGCATCAGCAAACTTCAGACGTTTCAACGAGCCGTCGTCCGCCAGGACCAGTTGAATGCGTTCTTGCCAGTCAACCGCCAGTTTGGTCACCAGCTTGCCGGCTTCAATGTGCACCGCAATCTCATCGCTGATCAGGTTCTGTTTTTTGCAGCGAATAACGCCGCCATCTTCCAGAATTGCCTTCAGTTCCGCTTCGTCCTGAATGATAAAGCCCGCAGGCAGTTCGCCGGAGCGTACCCATTCAGTCAGCGTCAGTTCAATTGGGCTTTCCATGGTCAACGGCACCACGGGCAGAGAACCCAGACTTTTGCGCAACAGCGCGAGTGTATCTTCCGCACGCTTGGCGCTAGCAGCATCAACCATGATCAGATCGTTGACGGTGTCTATCCACATAAACGTCTGGTTAAAACGGCTGAAGGCACGTGGCAGCAAGCTGTGCAGCACTTCGTCTTTCAGTGCGTCTTTCTCGGTTTTCTTCAGTTTACGGTGTTGCTCACCTTCCAGGCGTTCAATCTTGGCCTGCAACTCTTGCTTGATGACCGGCGACGGCAGGATTTTTTCTTCCTTGCGCGCACAGATGACGATCTGGCCATTCACTGCATGCGTCAATGCGTCGCTGTGCGAGCCCATCGGGGAGACCCAGCCGGTTTTCGCCATGTCCTGGCTGCCGCACGGGGTGAAAGCAAAGGCGCTGAGCTGTTTTTCCATTTCATCCGCGTTTAGCGCAACTTCGCGGCTCAAACGGTAAACCATCAAATTCTTAAACCACAGCATAATGTTATCCCTGGCTGGGCGTGCATCTGGCACGCTTATTCATCAAAAGCAGGGCGGCATAATAACGAATCAGAGGCGAAAAATCGCCTCATTCCCTCTCAATTGCGTCGTCGACCGCGTTTGAACGACGTGCCCGTTGCAACGCCATCGCCAGCTGACGCTGGCTGAAAGGCTTGCGCAGCAATTCCACATTAGGCAGCGTGTCTTCGTGGTTTCGACGTATATCCTGACCGCTGATCAACAAGGCCGTGATGCGCGGATTAATCTCTCGCGCCAGCCCAATCACCTGTGCGCCGTCCAGCTCGCCCGGTAACATCAGGTCGCTTATCAGTACGCCGATATCCGACGTCTGACGTAACAGCGCCAGTGCTTCATGGCTGTCCGCACAGTCCAGCGTCAGGTAGCCGAGCTGGTGTAGATGTTCACACAACGTATGGCGCACGTCGTTTTCATCTTCCAATACCAGTACCAGGTTGCCGCTGTCGTTATCTTCCTCGGTTGGCAGGGCCGGTGCGTCTATCAGTGCTGGCGTAGGCGCTCGTGGCAACTGCAAGCGCACCAGTGTCCCTTGGCCCGGAGTGGTTTCAATCTGTACCCGGCCACCTGACTGGCGAACAAACCCGTATACCATCGACAGCCCCAGTCCACTGCCGCTGCCCACGGCCTTGGTGGTGAAGAAGGGTTCGAACACCTGCGCTTTGACCTCTTCCGACATGCCACAGCCGGTGTCGATCACCTCTAGCGTCACCATGTCCTGTTTCTTGCCGCCGCTGCGCACCACGCGTTGGTTGTAGGTCCGGATCTTCACTATGCCGCTGCGGCCCTCCATGGCGTCGCGGGCGTTGACCACCAGATTGATCAGCGCATTTTCTAACTGGTTAGCATCAACCCACGCCGGCCAGCCAGGATGCTGAGACTCAATGACCAGGGACAGCGTCGTGGGCAGTGAATGACGTAGCAACTCCTGCAGATTTTCCACCAGCAGGTGAAGCGTGATGGCCTGCGGGTGCAGTGCCTGTTTACGAGAGAACGCCAGCAGTCGCTGGGTGAGCTGTGCCCCGCGTTCGGCAGCCTTCAGTGCGCGAGCGATGCGTTGCTCAGTCTGTGCGTCCTGTGTCTGCTGGGTCGTCAGCTCCAAACTGCCGATAATTACCGCCAACAGGTTATTAAAATCATGCGCCAATCCGCCGGTGAGTTGGCCGACTGCCTTCATTTTTTGACTGTGCAACAGTGCTTCTTCCAACGCTTTACGCTCGGTACGCTCCAGCACCACGTTGACCACGCCACGGTTTGGTACTGGGCTAAAACGCAGCTCGACGGTGCGCCCATCGCTCAGCCTTAGCTCCTGCGGTTGCGGCAGTTCGCTGGAGAGGTTGGCCAACACCGCATCCCAACGCTGGCCGGCCGGAGGTGTCACGTGTTGCAGCAGCTCGCGGTAGTGTTGTCCCCGGTGTAATTGGTGTTCGTTTAATCCCAACAGGAGAGGATATTGCGGGTTCCACACGACCAATTGACCGTCGTTATCAAAGAGTGCGAAGCCGTCGCGCATCGCCAGAAACGTGGTTTCCAACTGGGTGCTTTTCTCTTTCAACAGGCGGGAAGTCTGTTCGAGTGAGGCGGTATTACGTGCAAAAACGTTGAATGCGCGTGCCAGTTCGCCCAATTCATCGCGGCGTTGCAGCGCGGGTACGCTGACATCGCGCTCACCCCGTGCCAACCGCGTCATGGCGTTAGCAATTGCGGTCAGGTTCGAGCCGAGGTTGCGGTAGATATACAACCCGGCGAAACCGGTAATCACCAGCGCCAGCAGCGCAAACAGGCCGATAAATACGCTGATGGAACTGAGTTCATGGTGCGTTTGGTGGGTACGTAGCTCCGATTCGTCCGCCACTTTCTGTACGTAAAGATTGATATCATCGTTGAGCATCGCGACTAACGCTTTGATATGGTAGGTGTAATAGGCCAGGGCGAGATCGCTTTGCTCCAACTCCAGTGTTTCAGGCAGCAACCGTTGTTCATTGTCCCGAAATTGCCGCATTTTCTCATCCACCAACGCATCTGGGCTGTTTTGCGGCCAGTAGGCCATCACGCTATCGAGCTGTTGGGCTGCTGCCTTGGGCGTTGGGGTTTGAATGGCAATGGCCAGCAGCCGATCAATTTGGCTCAGAAGCGGCTGCGAAGGTTGGTTCAAGTTATGGCGCTGGTTAAGGCTGGCGATATGCCGCAGCGTGCTTTGTGACTGATACAGACCGCTGAGAAGAATATTGCGTTGTAAATGCCGCGCGTGGCCGAGATCCAGCATGCGGGTTACACTGGTTTCCAACGCGTTACTGCGGCTGATGATGCGTTTGACCAGGGCCGGTTCACTGTGTGCCAGGGGTGCTTCTGCCAACCGACTGAGTGAAGCCTGTAGCGCCAGCTGAGTCTGTTTCAGTCGAGCGGATTCGCTTTGGTACTCCAGCGCGCCAACCACTTGCGAAAGCCGAATCGCGGCGGTCGCCACGTTTGACGTGTCCCGGCTCAACGCCATACTGCCGTTCATCTCTTTCAGCGTCTGCGCCTGCACCTGTTCCTGCAGCTTGCCCGCATGGTTAAAACCGACGATTGCCACCCCACTGACCATGAGCGTCACCGCCACAACCAGCAGGTTGAACATCAGCAAGCGCCCACGAGCACCGGCAAGGAAAGGCAATCTGCGCATCGTATCTCCCGTAACTGACTGTTCGCAGTATAGATCCCCGTTCCATTAACAATATGACAAAGATGAATGGACGCTGACATTTTGCATTTATTTATGCGTGGTTAACTGCTCTCAATCCGAACCCTAACCTGAGGTATGACGATGAGCGCGATCCCGATTCTGGAAATGCACAACATCGCCAAGCGTTTTGGTCAGTTTTATGCGCTTAAAGGCGTCAATCTGACGGTATATCGCGGGGAAATTCACGCGTTGATGGGGGAAAACGGTGCAGGTAAAAGTACCTTAATGAAAATATTGGCCGGCGCTTATATCGCCAGCAGCGGGGAAATTTTTATCGATGGGCAGCCGTTCGCCATTAAAGGGCCAAAAGATGCCCTGGCAGCAGGCATCACGCTGATTTATCAGGAAATGAACCTTGCACCGAACTTGACGGTGGCAGAGAACATATTTCTGGGCAGCGAGATCCAGCGCGGTGGCCTGGTAAAACGCGGACAGATGTTGCTGGACGCGCAGAAGGTGATCGATCGTTTGGGGGCTCAGTTCAGCGCCGGCGATCGGGTGATGAAATTAACCATCGCCGAGCAGCAACAGGTAGAAATTGCCCGTGCGCTGCATCGCAACAGCCGTATCCTGGTTATGGATGAGCCGACGGCGGCGCTTTCTTCACGTGAGACGCAGCGATTGTTCGAGCTGATCAAGCGCCTGCGTGATGAGGGCATGGCGATTATTTACATCAGCCATCGCATGGCGGAAGTGTATGAACTGTCGGACCGCGTCAGTGTCCTGCGCGACGGCCAATATGTCGGTAGCCTGATGCGCGACAAACTGTCCGCCAGCGAATTGGTGCGCATGATGGTGGGCCGCCCATTAAGTGATTTGTTCAATAAGGAACCGGGCATTGCGGTAGGCGAACCACGCCTGACGCTGCACGGCCTGACCGATGGCAAGAAGGTGAAACCCGTCAGCCTGCAAGTGCGCGCCGGTGAAATTGTTGGCCTTGCCGGGTTGGTAGGCGCCGGGCGATCCGAACTGGCTCAGCTGATATTTGGCGTGCGCAAGGCCAGTGGTGGCACGGTGGAGATTGACGGCACGTTGGCCAATATCCATTCACCGCGCGATGCCATTGCCCTGGGTATCGGTTTTCTTACGGAAAACCGCAAAGAGCAGGGGTTATTCCTCGATCTGGCTGCGCATGAAAATATCGTCATGGCGACACTGGAACGTGACGGCCGCTATGGCCTGCTCAATCGCCGCAAGGCACAGCGTATTTCCAGTGACGCTATCAGCTTGTTGAATATCCGCGTGCCGCATGCCCAGGTACGTGCCGGTGGGCTGTCCGGCGGCAACCAGCAAAAGCTGCTGATTTCACGCTGGGTGGCGATCGGCCCGCGCATTCTGATCCTCGACGAACCGACGCGCGGCGTTGACGTCGGTGCCAAAAGCGAAATTTACCGCATCATGAGCCAGATGGCACAGCAGGGTGTGGCGATCCTGATGATCTCCAGTGAACTGCCTGAAGTGGTCGGTATGAGCGACCGGGTCTACGTGATGCACGAAGGCAGCATCGTTGGGGAACTGAACGGCGGTGATATCAGCCAGGAAAATATTATGGCGCTGGCAACCGGCGTCGACTCCCCTCAGCCGCAGGTGACAACCGCATGAATAATTCTATCCCCACGCTCAAGGAGCCTGCCATGACATCAAATTCGCTGCCGCCAGGTGCAAAGAACCCTACGCTAAAACGGGCATTGCTGGGCGATATGATGCAAACCGTCGGTATCTTGCCGATATTGATCTTGATCGTCGCCGTTTTCGGTTTTGTTGCGCCAAACTTTTTCACTGATGCCAACCTACTGAATATCGCCCGGCAGGCATCAATTAACATCGTATTGGCGGCGGGCATGACCTTTATCATCCTGACCGGCGGTATCGATCTCTCGGTCGGTTCGATGCTGGGCACCACGGCAGTGGTGGCAATGGCCGTCTCATTGATGCCGGGCTTCGCCGGAATGTCAATTCCGCTGGCGCTTCTGGCCGGCTTGGGCATGGGGTTGTTTAACGGTTTCTTGGTGGCCTACGCCGGTTTGCCGCCGTTTATCGTCACGCTCGGGACCTATACCGCACTGCGTGGTGCCGCTTATCTGCTGGCAGACGGTACTACCATTATCAACTCCAATATCAGTTTTGAATGGATCGGCAATGCTTATCTGGGGCCGATCCCTTGGCTGGTGATCATCGCTTTTGCCGTCATTGCGCTGTGCTGGTTTATCCTGCGCCGCACCACGCTGGGCGTACATATCTATGCCGTGGGCGGCAACATCCAGGCGGCACGTCTGACCGGGATCAAGGTGGGTGCGGTGCTGCTGTTCGTCTACGGTATGAGCGGTTTGCTGTCAGGGCTGGGGGGGATAATGAGTGCCTCACGGCTTTATAGCGCCAACGGCAATCTCGGTATGGGCTATGAGCTGGATGCGATTGCTGCGGTGATCCTCGGCGGTACCAGCTTTGTCGGCGGCATTGGCACCATTACCGGCACGCTGGTGGGGGCGCTGATTATCGCTACCCTCAACAACGGCATGACGCTGATGGGGGTCTCTTACTTCTGGCAATTAGTGATCAAAGGGGCCGTCATCATCATCGCGGTGCTGATCGATAAATACCGCACCCGTAATTATCAACACTAATACCCGTTGTCTTTCAAGCGACAGCCTTGCTGGCTGCAGCTTGAAAACCCTAGAGCAAGTTTGAGTGAGTGAGAGAAATCAGTTGGTTAGCGCCCACCGGGGCAGGTTTTTCATAGATTAGAAAATAATGAGGAAAACACTATGCGTTTCAAGCCATTGATTACCGCTTTACTGGTTACCGCTGCGCTCGGCAGTGCGTCGTTGGTGCAGGCAAAAGAGTTGAAATCGATTGGGGTGACGGTAGGGGATTTGGCCAACCCGTTCTTCGTGCAGATCACCAAGGGGGCTGAGCTGAAGGCGCGTGAGCTGGCCGGTGACAAGGTAAACGTCACGCTGGTGTCGAGCGGTTACGATCTTGGTCAGCAGGTGGCGCAGATTGATAACTTTATCGCTGCCAAGGTCGATATGATCATCCTGAACGCTGCGGATTCCAAGGGCATTGGCCCAGCCGTCAAACGCGCCAAGGATGCCGGTATCGTGGTGGTGGCGGTTGACGTGGCGGCCGAAGGTGCCGATGCCACCATTACCTCGGACAACACTCAGGCCGGTGCCATGGCATGTAAATACATCAGCGACCGCCTGAAAGAGAAAGGCAACGTGGTGATCATCAATGGGCCACCGGTATCTGCCGTGCAAAACCGGGTGGAAGGCTGCATGACCGAGCTGAAGAAACACCCAGAGATCAAGCTGCTGTCTTATAACCAGAACGCGAAAGGCAGCCGTGAAGGCGGGTTGGAGATCATGACCGCGTTGCTGGCGGCCAATCCGAAGATCGACGGTGTCTTTGCGATTAACGATCCGACAGCGATCGGTGCCGATCTGGCGGCGAAACAAGCACAGCGTAGCGAATTCTTCATCGTTGGCGTAGACGGATCGCCGGACGGCGAGGAAGCGCTTAAACGCGGCAATTCACTGTTTGTGGCGACGCCTGCACAGGATCCCCAGGTTATGGCGGCCAAAGCGGTCGAGATCGGTTATCAAATCCTGCAGGGCAAACCTGCACCGACCGGTCCGGTGCTGATCCCGGTCACCATGATCGATAAAAACAATATTGGCAGCTACAAAGGCTGGACGGTGAAATAACCGTTATACCCTTATCCTTCAAGCTGCCTCTTTGTTGGCTGCCTTTGTTAACCCGAACAACTTACCTGAGTAAGCTCATCGGGATTCACTCAGTTGCCGGCTAGACGCATCTTGAATGATTTTGGGTATATTTACGGGGCCTGCCAGATCGGGCCCCCCATTCCTTAAGCGCTTCCGGAGGCACCATGAACCGTTCCGCCGTGAATCATATTCTGCAGCAAACCCAGCACTTTTTTGCCCGTTTTGACGTTCAGTTACCCCCTTTTGCCCATTTCAGCCCACCCGTTTGGCGGCAGCTTGATCGCCAGCCGTGGCAAGAGGTGTTCGACCTGAAGCTGGGTTGGGATGTTACGGCGTTCGGCGGCGATGATTTTGCCCGTCAGGGACTTACGTTGTTTACCCTGCGTAATGGTTCACCCGGCGGGCAGCCCTATGCCAAAGGCTATGCGGAAAAGATCATGCATTGCCGCGAAGCGCAGGTAACGCCGATGCATTTTCACTGGCGTAAGCGGGAAGACATCATCAACCGTGGTGGAGGCAACCTGATCGTGGAGTTACACAATGCCGACTCGCAGGAAGCGCTGGCCGATAGCGCCGTGACCGTCACGCTGGACGGTTGCAAACAGACCCACGCTGCCGGTTCGCGGCTGCGGCTGGCACCCGGAGAAAGCATTTGCCTGACGCCAGGTATCTACCACAGTTTTTGGGGGGAGGAGGGCTTTGGCGACGTGCTGGTCGGTGAAGTGTCCACGGTGAACGATGACGACAATGACAACCGTTTCCTGACACCGCTCAAGCGCTTTAGCCAGATCCTAGAAGATCAGCCGCCGCAGTGGTTGTTGTGTAACGACTATTTGCGCTTTATCGATTAAGGAGAACCAGCATGGCATTGATTTCATTGGCACAGGGGCTGGCACATGCGCGTCAGCAGGGTTATGCGTTAGGTGCGTTCAACGTGCTCGACAGCCACTTCCTGCGGGCCCTGTTTGCAGCAGCGGAGGCGGCACGGTCGCCCTTCATTATTAATATTGCCGAAGTGCACTTTAAATATGTCTCGCTGGAATCTCTGGTGGCGGCGATTAAAAGTGAAGTGGCACAGCATGATATTCCCGTGGTGTTGAATCTCGATCACGGCCTGCATTTCGACGCGGTGGTGCAGGCACTGCGGCTGGGATTCAGCTCTGTGATGTTTGACGGTTCCGGTTTGAGTTACGAAGAGAACGTGCGTCAGACGCAAGAAGTGGTACGCATGTGCCATGCGGTCGGCGTTTCTGTAGAGGCAGAGCTGGGCGCGGTCGGCGGTGACGAAGGCGGTGCGCTGTACGGCGAAGCCGACAGCAATAAATTTACCGATCCGCAGCGGGCGCGTGAATTTGTCGAATTGACCGAAATTGATGCGTTGGCGGTGGCGATTGGCAATGCGCACGGCAAATACAAAGGTGAGCCAAAGCTCGATTTTGAGCGGCTGGCGGCTATTGAGCATCAGGCGGGAATTCCGTTGGTGCTGCACGGCGGTTCTGGCATCAGCGATGCCGATTTCAAACGGGCGATTGGCCTGGGGATTCACAAAATTAATTTCTACACCGGTATGTCACAAGCAGCGCTGGGGGCGGTTGAGCAGCGGATAACGCAACGTCACGCGATTTACGATGAGTTTGCCGAAGTGCTGCTGGCGGTGGAACAGTCGATCGCTGAAGTTGTGCAGCAGCAAATGCATATTTTCGGCAGCGCCGGGCGCCTGTGATGATCCGCCGCGGTATTTTTTCGGCAGGCAACATGCTGGTGGATCATGTGCATCAAATTGCCCACTGGCCACAGCCGGGCTGGCTGGTGGAGATTGAACACAGCCAACGTGCCACCGGCGGCGCGCCGCTTAATGTGTTGTTGACGCTGGCGTGTATGGAAACCGGTTTACCGCTGGCTGCGCTTGGGCTGATTGGTTGCGACGCCGACGGTGACTACATTTTGCAGATGCTGGCGCAACACCGGGTCGACAGCAGTTTTGTACGGCGCAGTGAAGCGGCGATGACGTCCATGTCACAAGTGATGACTGAACCGGGTGGGCAGCGGACGTTTTTCCATGCGCTCGGCGCCAATCGGCTGCTGGATCTGGCCGATTTTGACGGACTGTACAGCCAACATAAAATTTTCCATTTAGGCTATTTGTTGCTGCTCGACAGCCTGGATCGCCCGGATGAAGAATTCGGTACGCGTAGCGCACGTCTTTTGGCACAGATGCAGCAACGCGGGTATCAAACCTCACTCGATCTGGTGTCACGCCAAGGGGATCCGCGTTATCGACCATTGGTGCTGCCCGCGCTGCGCTGGCTGGATTACCTGGTGATCAACGAGTTAGAAGCTGGGGAGTTTACCGGGCTGGCGCTGCGTGCGGCCGACGGCGCGTTGCAACAGCCCTTGATGGCCCAAGCCGCAGAACAATTATTACGGGCCGGTGTGCGGCGGCGGGTGGTGATCCACTGCCCTGAAGGTGCCTACGGGCTGGAAACGTCGGGCGAAGCACGCTGGCAGCCGTCGTGGCCAGTGAGTGACGCCGAGATTGTTGGCAGCGTGGGTGCTGGGGATGCCTTCTGTGCCGGAGTGCTGTACGCCAGCCATGAAGACGGGTCTTTGAAGGAGACGTTGCAGTTAGCGCATGCCTGCGCGCGTTTCAATCTCTTGTGCGCCAACGCGATCGATGGCGCACGGCCATTGCCGGAATTGTTGGATTACATCAGACGGCAGCCACAGGCTGGCTGACGTCAGCAGCAAAAACATAACCCAGCCCACGAATGGTGCGGATCAGTTCGGGCTGATGTGGATTGTTTTCGATCTTACGCCGTAAACGCATGATCAAAACGTCGATAGTGCGATCGAACACCTCCAGCGTTTCGCTATGGGTCAGTTCCAGCAGGCGATCGCGGGTTAGCACTTTACGTGCATGCTGTACCAACGCCAGCAGCAAGCCGTATTCGCCCTGGGTGAGGTCAACCGGTTGTCGCTGGGGGTTATGCAATGTGCAGCGGCTTGTGTCCAGGCACCAACCGTTGAACTGCCAGCCTTCGGGTTTACTCGAGGAGAGCAGGGCCGGCTCCAGCGCCAGTGCGCCGGTACGACGTAATACGGCTTTGGCGCGGGCAACGACCACGCGTGGGTTGAAGGGTTTGGCGATGTAATCGTCGGCGCCCATTTCCAGACCGACCACCACGTCGGACTCGGAACCCAGCCCCGTCAGCATCACTACCGGTAGATCCGGGCGCAGGCGATGGATCTGTTGTAGTACCAGCAAGCCATTGGTGTCCGGCAGGATCATGTCGAGCAGCACCAGTGCAATATCCGGCTGCTGGTTGATCAAGGTGAGCGCTTCACTGCCCCGGTGGCAGGCGTGGACGGTAAACACGTGCTCATTGAGCACGTCGCAAAGTACGTCACAGATAGCGGGATCGTCATCGACGATCAATACGGCAGGTTTCATCGCTGCTCTCCGGATTATATTATGCGGAAAATGTTATCAATAGGTTAACTGCTTAAATGCAGTGTACCCGATGACCAATTAATAAGCGGCAGACGGACGTGTTCGGATGTGGAAATTGCCATCACCGTCACACTCGGCGGTCATTGAGTGATCCTGGCAACTGAATATATTAGGCTGTGGCAACGTTGTGGTGCATTGAGGAGAAAAATCGTGCGCATTGGTATCGACCTGGGTGGCACCAAAATTGAAGTAATCGCGTTGGCCAATGACGGGCAGGAGCTGTTCCGTCATCGTATTGCCACGCCGCGTCATGACTATCAGCAAACGCTGAATGCCATTACCGGCCTGGTGATGCTGGCGGAAGAGAATACCGGCCAACAGGGCTCCGTCGGTGTCGGCATTCCCGGCACATTGTCGCCTTTTACCGGCCTGGTAAAAAATGCCAATTCGGTGTGGCTGAATGGGCAACCCCTGGATAAAGATTTATCACGAATGCTGGCGCGCGAAGTGCGTATTGCAAACGATGCTAACTGTCTAGCGGTTTCTGAAGCTACCGATGGCGCAGCCGCCGGCAAACAAACGGTGTTTGCCGTCATTATTGGCACCGGCTGTGGTGCTGGGGTGGCAATCAACGGACAGGCGCACTCGGGCGGTAACGGCATATCGGGCGAATGGGGGCATAATCCGCTGCCGTGGCTGGATAGTGACGAACTGCGTTTTCGTGCTGAGGTCCCCTGTTACTGTGGCAAACAAGGCTGTATCGAGACCTTTATTTCCGGCACGGGTTTTGCCACTGACTATGCACGCTTGAGCGGCACCCCGCTCAAAGGGCATGAGATCATGTCCCTGGTGGCACAAGGCGATGCCTTGGCAGAGCAAGCCATCAGCCGTTATGAACTGCGGTTGGCGAAATCGCTGGCGCACGTGATCAATATTTTTGATCCGGACGTGGTGGTATTGGGCGGCGGCATGAGCAATGTGGATCGTTTGTATCAGCACGTACCACAGCTGGTGAAGTCCTGGGTTTTCGGCGGCGAGTGCGAAACCCCGATCCGCAAAGCCGTCCACGGTGATTCCAGCGGCGTGCGTGGTGCAGCCTGGCTGTGGCCGCAGCTGTAATCGTTGCAAAAAAGCGCGGGCCTGCTCGCGCTTTAATCAATTCTCTGTACAAAAACTAGACTCTCCTTTATGCTTTAGCTAACTTAGCTAAGGAGGTCGCGTATGCCTATCCAGGCCAATATGCACGAAGCCAAATCTAACCTGAGCCAACTGGCGGATAAAGCCGCACAGGGAGAGACCGTGATTATAGCGAAAGCAGGGAAGCCATATGTTCAGTTGACGGCTATCAAGGGGAAAAACCGCCAACCCGGTGCCGCCAAGGGCAAATTTACCGTGCCGGAGAATTTCAATGACGGCGATGCAGACATTACCGCGCTGTTTGAGGGCGATGAATGAGGCGCCTGCTGCTGGATACTCATGCACTGCTGTGGTGGCTGATAGACGATGCCAGCCTGGGGGAAGGGGCAAGAAAGCAGATCGCCGATCCCGGCAATAGGGTGTTTATCAGTGCGGCCAGCATTTGGGAAATGTCGATTAAGCAGGCGTTGGGTAAGTTGGTGCTGCCGGAGGACATTTTCGAGGTGATTGATGCCGAAGATTTCCTGTCGCTCCCAATGACGGCTTTTCACGGCCAGCAGGCGGGCCAGTTGCCACCGCATCACAACGATCCTTTTGACCGCATGCTGATCGCCCAGGCGCAGGCGGAAGGGTTAACACTGATTTCCGCCGATGCCGTTTTTCCAAGATATGGCATCAGGGTATTTGACGCCCGACGCTAACCCTCTTTCGTCTCGCTTTCGCTGCGTACCCGCTCGATGTGAATAGTCAAAAACATCATCTCTTCGCTGGTTAACTGGTGTTGGTAGTTCTTTTCTATGTGCTGATTAATTTTCCCCGCGCAGGCGAAGGACTCAGGGTATTTCTCTTTCACCACCAGATAGAGCGAATCGTCGTCGCTGTCGACGTAGTTTTTCCCCAGCAGGCGTTGGGCGAAGAACTTGAGGTGGGTAACAAAGCGATGATAACTCAGAGCTTCTTCGTTATAGTCAAAGCGGAAGTGGTATTTGACGATGTTCAAAATCTCCTGCATCACGCGGGTGATGTGCAGGGTGTTATGCATTTCATCATTCAGCTGTGCGTTGACCAGGTGCAGGGCGATAAATCCGGCTTCATCTTCCGGCAGGGCGGTGCCCAGCCGCTGGGCGATCAGCGCCAACGCCTCAAGCCCGACGGCAAACTCGGCCGGGTAGAGTTTTTTGATTTCCCACAGCAGCACGTTTTTAATGTCCAGCCCCTGCGCATGGCGCTGCAACGCAAAGTGGATGTGATCGGTCAGCGTGATGTAGACGATGTTGTGCAGCTTACCTGGCAGGCGCTGGCGGGCGAGGGTGATGATTTTGTCGGCGGTGGTGACGCAAGCCAGTGGGATTTCAGACAACAGCGTTTTAAAACGCTCGGCCATTTCGCTGCCGTTCAGCGTAAAGATCTTCTCGATCAGCTCTTCGTCCAGCAGATCCCCCGCCTTCTTTTTAAAGCCAATACCTTTGCCCATCACCACCGTCTCTTCCTGACGGTCGTCCAGCGTAATCACCACGTTATTATTGAGTATTTTAGCGATCTTCATGGTTCTTCCCGGATGTTTCAGCGCGCTGAAAACGAAAAAACCTGACGCCCGGGAGCGATCCCGTGCGTCAGGTTTTGCCTGTATATCTACAGTAGCAATCCTGTTATCGGTAGTATCATAACCCTTGTCCGCGGCGGCTCAACGCTTTTCGCCAGGGAGTGCCACCGCGGTCACATTTCTCAGCCCAGTCAGGCTATTCCAGCCGGAACTGTGGCTCCAGCCTACTGACGCCGAGGCCGTTGACCTTTTTCACCTTAATTTGCACCGGAATACGGTCTTTCATTGCCTCAACGTGACTGATCACGCCAATGGTTTTCCCCGAGGCATTCAGGCTGTCCAAGGCGTCCAACGCGGTATCGAGGGTTTCTGCATCCAGCGTGCCAAAGCCTTCGTCGAGGAAGAGCGAATCGATACTGGTTTTGTGGCTGACGAGATCGGATAGCGCCAGTGCCAGCGCCAGACTCACCAGGAAACTTTCACCGCCGGACAGGGTGCGGGTATCGCGCAGCGCGTCTGCCTGCCAGGTATCCACCACCAGCAGTTCCAGTGCGTCGCTGGCTTTACGTTGCAGCAAATAGCGTCCGTGCAGTCGGCCAAGCTGGTTATTGGCCAAATACACCAGGTGATCAAGGGTTAACCCCTGAGCAAACTTACGGAATTTGTCGCCCTCTTTGGAGCCGATTAACTGATTGAGATAGCTCCAATCGTCGTACTGCTGCTGGCTCTGGCTGATGTGTTCAAACAGTGACTGTTGATTGATTCGGCGCGCGGCGTCACTGCCTAACTGATTGCGCACTTCCCCCTGTTGCAGCTGCAAGGTTTTTAACCGTTGTGCCAGCGTTTCCAGGCTCTGGCTCAGGATTTGGGGATCGGCCTGGGTCTCATCCAACCCTTGCGGACGCTGTTGTTGGTGCTGTTGCAGGCTTTCGACAGCCTGTGCCAGCAGTGCACGGGCTTCAACGTGTCGCTGTTGTAATTGCTCTTTGCGGTGTTGCAACTGTTGGCGTTGGGCATCATCAAGCAGAGCGGCATTGAACGTGGCCTCGTCACTGAATTGACTGGCGGCTAGCACCTGCAGCCAGTCTTGTTCCGCCTGTTGCAGCCGTTCGTTTTGTTGCAACAGCTGTTGCTGTAATCCAGCAAGTTGGCCGCTCAGACGATCGCGTTGCTCCTGTGCTTTCTGCCAGTGCTCGGCGGCTTGTTGACTGGCCTGTTCGCAAAGCCCTTGTTTGGCGCGCAACTGTTCGCGCTCCTGCGCGATTTGCCGTTCACCAAACAGGGCCAGCCGCTGTGCGCGTTGCTCGCCCAGAGCTTGTTCACCTTCCTGCCACTGTTGCTGCAGGCGCTGCTGTTGCAACAGGGCTTCTGCGAGGCTTTTCTCCAGCAGAATGAAACGCTCGTCCAGTCGCGCCTTGTCTTGCTGTGCCTGTTGCTGCTGTGCTTGCAGTGAAGCCAACTGGTCTTTGGCCTGCTGCACTGCGTGCGACGCTTGTTCGTGTTGCAACAGAGCGGCCTGACCCTGACGTTCTTCGTTGTCGCAGGTGGTTAGCCACTGGCTCAGGCGATCGCTGTCCTGAAGGGTAAAGTCAAATGCCAGCGGCGCGGTCAAGCGTTGCCAGTTTTGCTGGTGCTCAACAACGTGCTGCTCATCTTGCGCGATGAGTTGCTGTTGGCGCTGTTGCTGTTCTCTCAGGCTTTCACAACGGGTACGCAGTTCGGTACCCAGGGTGTACAAGGCCTCAGTTTTGATGCGCATCTCTGCCAGGCGCAATGCGGTCTCGGAAGGTTTTACCGTCTGATACTGCTCAATGGCCGGGTGATTACAAGAGCCACAGAGTGGACAGGGTTCGCCGGTTTGCAGGCGGGCGCGTTCGGCTTCCAGGCTGACAATGCGCTGTTCCAGTTCGAGGGTTTTTTCCACGTCCGACTGGTGTGCTTTTTGTTGTTTATATTGCTGCCGCGTCTCTTCGAGCTGTTTTTCATGTTCGCTGAGTTGCGCCTGACGGGCGGCAAACTCTTTACGTTGTTGATCCAGACGTTCTCTGACCTGACTGAACAGCGAGGAGAGGGTGAATAACTGCTGGCGCACCGGGCGTAACTCGGCCAGCTCAGCCTGACGCTGACGCAGTGCTGCCAGGGGCGACTGGGCTTCCAGCGCATGTTGCTGTTGCTGCTGCGCCGTCAGCGCGGCGGTGAGGGCGTTAAGCTTTTCCTGATGCTGACCGGCCTGTGCGGTCAACTGGGTTCGCTGAACCTCGAGTTGTTCCAGCGCCGTTTTTTGCTGGGCATACTGCTGTGCGGCGCTATCGCACATCTGTTGCAGTTCGGTCTGCGTTTTCTTTAACTGGGCAATCCGGTTATCGAGCGGGACGACGTGATCGTCGATCAACCGCTGTTGTTCCTGCTGGTGTTCAACATGTGCCTGTAGTTGCATACGGGCCTGTTCCACAGCCTGTTGCAACGGTGCTATCTGGGCGAGCTGCTGCGCCTGCTGCTGCGTCAACTGGGCAATCTGCTGTTGTAGCGTCTGGTGATCGTGACGGCAGCGGTTACGTTCGTTAAGCAACGGCCGCAGTTTTTCTGCCGGTTCGCTGCGTGCCAGTTGCTGTAGTTGCGGTTCTGCTGCGGTTTGCTCTAGCTCCACCGCGTCCAGTTGGCGTTGATATGCCTGTTGTTTTTGCTGCGTTTGCTGCCAAAATTGCAACCAGTTCAACGCCTGCTGCTGCTGACGGGTTTGGTCGCTGAGGGTATTTTCTTGTGTCGCCAATTCAACTAACTGGTTTTCCAGCAGTTGTCGTTGTTCGTCATTTAGCAGTTCAATACCGCTGGCGCGTTGATGCAGCGCGTCCAGTTCGACCTTGGCCTGTTTGTGCTGTTCGAAAACCCGCTCCGAAAGCTGGCCGTAGATCTCGGTGCCGGTTAGCTCTTCCAGCAGTTCGGCGCGATCATTGGCATCAGCGTTAAGGAAGGCGGCGAACTGGCCCTGGGACAGCATCATCGATTTGGTGAAGCGCCCGAAATCCAGCCCGGTAATTGCGGCGGTAAGATCCAGCTTGTCGCGCACTTTGTCCGCCAGGATCTTGCCATCGTCACGCAGTGCCAATTCGACTTTAGGAGCCTGCAGGTTACCGTCTGGCGCATTTTTGGCGCGGCGCTGGCTCCAGAATGCGCGATAACCGACACCTTTGACCTCAAACTCGACTTCTGCCAGCGACTCGGCGGTATGGCGTGTCATCAGCTCGTTTTGGCTCGGTGTGACATTCAGGCGCGGCGTTTGGTGGTACAGCGCCAGACAGATGGCGTCCAGCAGGGTGGTTTTACCTGCCCCGGTCGGCCCGGTGATGGCAAACAACCCATTGCTGGCAAAAGGCTCCGCAGTGAAGTCGATTTTCCACTCACCTTGCAGGGAGTTGAGATTTTTTAATCTCAGGCTGAGAATTTTCATTGGCTCGGCTCCTGATCTTGGTGCCTAACGGCTTCGACGACCTGCTGGAACATTTGACTCATGCGTTGCCGGCGATCATCGGCCATATCAGGTTCTTGCGCCAGACGACGTTCGAAGACGTCATTGACGCTCAGTTCGTTAAGCGTTTCTTTGTCCTGTTGTTCAATCGCCTGGCGGCGCTGTTCTTTACTGCGGCGCAGCAACACCACCTCTACGGGCAGTTGATCGGCCAGCAGTTGGATACGGCGCTGAATGTCGCTGAGATAATCCTGCGTAGCGACCTCGATATCCAACCACACCGGCAACTCACCTTGATAATCGGCGAACTGCCGTAATTGGTGCTCGATCTGCGCTAAATCACCCTTAATAAGCTGCATAGGTTGGAAGCTGGGAATGTCCAGCGTACTGACCTGTTGCAAAGCACCTGCGGAGAAATCCACCATGAACACGCTTTTTGCTTTGCCCAATTCGTCGAAACTGAGTGGGATCGGCGAACCGCTGTAGCGAATGTGCTCGGATTTTGCGACGTTCTGCGCACGGTGAATATGCCCCAAGGCGATGTAGTCGGCCGGTGGGAAAGCTTGCGCCGGGAAGGCATCCAGCGTGCCGATATAGATATCGCGCACGGAATCGGACGTGGTAACGCCAACCGTCGTCAGGTGGCCCGTGGCAACGATAGGCAGTGCCAGGCCGAGCGCGTCGCGGCGTGCACAGGCGGAGTGATAAAGCGTCTGGTAATGTTCTGCGATGGCCTCTTGCAGCGCCTGCTGTTTTTGCACGCCTGACTCACCGGCTCGGCTGGTAAGCAGATCTCGCGGGCGTAAGAACGGGATGGCGCACAGCACGGCGCCCGGTTGGCCGTCGCGTTGGTTCAGGACCACGATTTGCTGTTCGGTTTCAGCCTGCGCGTTGGCGATCACCGTCGTATTCAGGCAAGAAAGCAATTCACGCGACTCATTTAAGGTCGCCACGGAATCGTGGTTACCTCCCAGCACCACTAATTGGCAGCCGGTATGTTGCAGCTCTACCACGAAGCGGTTGTACAGTTCGCGGGCATAGCTGGGTGGCGAACCGGTATCGAACAGGTCCCCGGCGACGATCAGTGCATCCACCTGATGTTGCTCGATTTGGTCTATCAGCCAGCGCAGAAAAGCCTGGTGCTCGGCGGCACGGCTTTTGGTGAAAAAGTACTGGCCAAGATGCCAGTCAGAGGTGTGGATCAGGCGCATGACACTCCCGGGGCGATAAGCTAATGGCGGTGATTATAAAGGGCACCGCGGCGGCTGTCGTGACGGAATCATTATGACAACTGAATGATTTTTCTTTGACGTTGGAAATAATCGCTATGCTTACTGCCTATAACAGGGTGTTCTTTTCATAAAAGTGTCATAAAACTGACGCATAATGGCGCCCGCAGATAGCTAACACATTGGCAGGATTGACGATGGCAAGACGCATATTGGTGGTGGAAGACGAAGCGCCGATCCGTGAGATGGTGTGCTTTGTGTTGGAACAGAATGGTTACCAACCGTTGGAAGCCGAGGATTATGACAGTGCCGTGACACGCCTGTCTGAACCGTTCCCTGATTTAGTGTTGCTCGACTGGATGTTACCCGGGGGATCCGGCATTCAGTTTATCAAGCATATGAAGCGTGAAGCGCTAACCCGCGATATTCCGGTGATGATGCTGACAGCGCGTGGTGAAGAAGAAGACCGGGTTCGTGGTCTGGAAGTCGGTGCGGATGATTACATCACCAAACCTTTCTCGCCGAAGGAACTGGTGGCACGTATCAAGGCGGTAATGCGCCGTATTTCACCCATGGCAGTGGAAGAAGTGATTGAAATGCAAGGGCTGAGCCTGGACCCTTCCTCACACCGCGTGATGGCTAACGAGCAAGCGCTGGATATGGGGCCGACCGAGTTCAAGCTGTTGCACTTCTTTATGACCCACCCTGAGCGAGTTTATAGCCGCGAACAGTTGCTTAATCACGTCTGGGGCACTAACGTTTATGTGGAAGACCGCACCGTTGACGTGCATATCCGCCGACTCCGTAAGGCGTTAGAGACCACTGGTCATGACAAAATGGTTCAAACCGTTCGGGGCACAGGCTACCGATTCTCAACGCGCTACTGATCGCGCCGCGCTGGAGAATATGCCGTGTTAGAACGTCTATCCTGGAAGAGGCTGGCCCTGGAGCTGGCCCTTTTCTGCCTACCTGCCTTATTACTGGGGCTGATTTTCGGTTATCTGCCCTGGTTGCTGCTTGCCTCCGTGCTGGCTGCGCTGGTGTGGAACTTCTACAACCAACTTAAACTTTCTCACTGGCTGTGGGTTGACCGCAGCATGACACCGCCACCTGGGCGCTGGAGCTGGGAACCGCTGTTTTACGGCTTATACCAGATGCAACAGCGAAACCGTCGCCGACGTCGTGAGCTGGCGTTATTGATCAAACGTTTCCGCAGCGGCGCAGAGTCACTGCCTGATGCGGTGGTGATGACGACCGTTGAAGGTAACATCTTCTGGTGTAACGGGTTGGCGCAGCATCTGCTGGGTTTCCGTTGGCCTGAAGATAACGGCCAACACATCCTGAACCTGCTGCGTTATCCGGAATTCAGCCACTATCTGCAACAGCAGGAGTTCTCTCGACCGTTAACGCTGCAGTTGAACAATGAGCATTACGTTGAGTTTCGCGTGATGCCGTATTCAGAAGGGCAGCTGTTGATGGTTGCGCGTGACGTTACCCAAATGCGTCAGCTTGAAGGCGCCCGGCGCAACTTCTTTGCCAACGTCAGTCATGAGTTGCGCACTCCGCTGACGGTATTGCAGGGCTACCTGGAAATGATGAGCGACGAAGAGCTGGATGGTTCGCTGCGGGGCAAAGCGTTGGGCACCATGCAGGAACAGACTCGCCGCATGGATGGTCTGGTCAAGCAGCTGCTGACACTGTCGCGTATTGAAGCCGCGCCAAATGTAGAAATGAACGAGCGGGTCGATATTCCGTTGATGCTGCGAGTGCTGCAACGCGAAGCGCAGTCATTGAGCGGCGGGAACCATGAGATTACTTTCCGGGTGAACGAACAGCTTAAGGTCTTTGGCAACGACGACCAGTTGCGCAGTGCGGTATCCAACCTGGTGTATAACGCTGTGAATCACACGCCAAAGGGCACCAATATTGAGGTGAGCTGGCAACAAACGCCAAACGGCGCGCAGTTCCAGGTCAGTGATAACGGGCCGGGCATCGCTGCAGAGCATATTCCACGTCTGACCGAACGTTTTTACCGCGTTGATAAGGCCCGTTCACGCCAGACTGGCGGCAGTGGGTTGGGGTTGGCGATCGTTAAGCATGCATTAAGTCATCATGACGCACGTCTGGAGATCCTCAGCGAACAGGGCATGGGTACCCGATTCATTTTTACCTTGCCTAACCGGTTGATTGTTCCCGCAGCTTTATCAGAGAATGCGGTGAAAAATTAACGCGCGAGAGGCTCAATGATCCGAATTACCCGAGGGCTACTGCTTTGCCTGGTGCTGTTGGCGAGTCGTGGCGCGCTGGCGCAGCCGGACGGCATGCTGTCCGGTAATTTGTCGAGCGTCGGTTCCGATACGCTGGCAAATCTCATGGCGCTGTGGGCGCAGGATTTCAGTCAGCATTATCCCAACGTTAATTTGCAGATCCAGGCCGCGGGGTCCTCCACTGCCCCCACCGCATTGGCGGCAGGGGCGGCGCAGCTTGGGCCGATGAGCCGACCGATGAAGGCGGCAGAGGTTTCGGCGTTCGAACACCGCTACGGTTATGCGCCGTTGGCGGTACCGGTCGCTGTAGATGCGCTGGTCGTGTTGGTCCATCAGGACAACCCTCTGCGTGGGCTTAACCTGCAGCAGCTTGACCGAATTTTTTCCGCCACTCTGCGCTGTGGTGAAAGCCAACCATTGACGCGCTGGGGGGAACTGGGGCTGACCGGTGATTGGCAGCAGCGAGCCTTGCAACGTTTTGGGCGTAATTCTGCCTCCGGTACTTACGGCTATTTCAAGCTGCGTGCGCTGTGCGGCGGCGACTTTATGCCGCGCGTCAATGAATTGCCCGGTTCTGCCTCGGTGGTGCAGGCCGTTGCCGGTTCACTCAATAGCATTGGTTACGCCAGCATCGGTTTTCGTGCCAGTGGTGTGCGGCTACTGCCGTTGGCTGAGTCTGGTGAAAACTATATCACTCCCAATGATGCCAATGTACGCAATGGCAGTTACCCGCTGTCGCGCTACCTGTATATCTACATCAATAAAGCGCCCAACCAGCCGTTGGAGCCGCTGACCGCAGCCTTCCTCGATCGCGTACTGTCTGATACCGGGCAAGACCTGGTTAATCACGACGGTTATCTGCCGCTGCCCCCCGATACCCTGCATAAAACCCGATTGGCATTGGGCTTGAAATAAGTGCTCCAGAAACACGCATCATGATTTGGCGTTGCGCGGGCGGCGGCGAAGCGCCGCGTTTTGCAGCGGCTTGCACGCATGTTAAAGGTTGGCAGACAGCTGCAGTGGAATAAGCTGCAAAAACGTCATGAGCCTCTTTTGGCGGCTTTGATAAGGGCTGAAACCCGTTCATACCGCGCGGAAACTGAGTGTTTATTGGCGTTTTCGCGCGGACATTGGCTATAGGTTTCACGTTTTGTGAGATGGTTGCTCAAAAATGATACAAATCATGTATTGTATATTTATTGATAACCACTATGATCGACTGGTGCTTAAAGATTATCTGGTCGATAGCTCTGCTTTTTGTCATGCGCCTTGCCTTTCAACGCTATAAACGTTTAACTTAGGCCTCGTTGTCGGACTAAACCTCCATTTATAACTCTTAAAACTCTGCCCATCATCATGAGTGGTCACTTTCGAATAAGGACAAAACGCCGGAAAAAATGCGTTTTCTGCTCTTATTGGTCTCGCGATGAAATGGCAAGCCGGCAACCGGGTGGGGCATAACGCCACCACGATATCGGGCACTTTTTTTCATTTGAACAGGCAACACGACATCGTATGAGTCATCGTTTAACGTCAAAAGATATTATTGCATTGGGTTTTATGACCTTTGCCTTATTCGTCGGTGCTGGGAATATCATTTTCCCGCCGATGGTCGGTTTACAGTCCGGTGAACACGTCTGGACCGCAGCTATCGGCTTCCTGATTACCGCTGTCGGCCTACCGGTAATGACCGTGATTGCCTTGGCTCGTGTGGGTGGCGGCATTGACGCCCTGAGCACGCCAATTGGCCGTCGCGCGGGTTTGCTGCTGGCAACGGTCTGCTATCTGGCCGTCGGCCCACTGTTTGCTACACCGCGCACCGCGACCGTTTCCTTCGAAGTGGGTATTGCCCCCCTGACCGGTGATGGCGCCATGCCGTTGTTTATTTATAGCCTGGTGTATTTCGCACTGGTGATCGGCATTTCCCTGTATCCGGGCCGTCTGCTCGATACCGTGGGGCACGTGTTGGCACCGCTGAAAATTGTTGCGCTGGGTGCACTCGGCATTGCCGCGCTGGCCTGGCCTGCGGGTACGCCAATTCCGGCGACTGAGGTTTATCAGAACGTTCCGTTCTCTACCGGTTTCGTTAACGGCTATCTGACCATGGATACGCTGGGTGCGCTGGTGTTCGGTATCGTTATCGTTAATGCCGCGCGTTCCCGTGGTGTTAAAGATGCCGGTTTGCTGACGCGTTATACCATTCTGGCCGGTTTGATCGCCGGTGTCGGCCTGACGCTGGTTTACCTGAGCCTGTTCAAACTGGGTTCCGGTAGCGGCGTGCTGGTTCCTGATGCCACCAACGGTGCGGTGATTCTGCATGCTTACGTGCAAAACACCTTCGGTGGGTTGGGCAGTTTCTTCCTGGCGGCCTTGATTTTCATCGCCTGTATGGTAACGGCAGTGGGCCTGACCTGCGCCTGTGCCGAGTTCTTCGCCCAGTACCTGCCGTTCTCCTATAAGACGCTGGTGTTTATCCTGGGGCTGTTCTCGATGTTGGTTTCAAACCTGGGCCTGAGCCATCTGATTCAGATCTCTATCCCGGTGCTGACCGCGATTTACCCGCCGTGTATCGTCCTGGTGGTGCTGAGCTTCACCCTGCGTTGGTGGCACAGCGCGCCGCGTATCATTGCGCCGGTGATGTTAGTCAGCCTGTTGTTTGGTATCCTTGACGCAGTGAAAGCGTCCACCTTCCAGTCTTTACTGCCGAATTGGACGAATCACCTGCCACTGGCGGATCAGGGGTTGGCATGGTTGCCGCCGTCTCTGTTGATACTGGTGCTGGTCGCCATTTATGACCGGGTTTGTACGCGCACTGAAGTGACCGCGCACTCCTAATCTCCCGGCTAAATTTTGGGCCACGGACTTGTCCGTGGCTTTTTTACGTTTAAAAAACACGGGTTATTTTCATGCAACAACAGTCACCTGCCGTCCCCGCGGCCAATAAGCTAAAACGCGGTCTCAGTACGCGTCACATTCGCTTTATGGCTCTGGGTTCGGCTATCGGTACCGGTCTGTTCTACGGTTCGGCAGACGCCATTAAAATGGCAGGCCCGAGCGTTTTGCTGGCCTACCTGATTGGCGGTATCGTCGCCTTTATTATCATGCGCGCGCTGGGCGAGATGTCGGTCAACA
The DNA here is from genome assembly GCF_058191755.1 of Serratia sp. CoH_122_TC_1. NCBI lineage: Bacteria > Pseudomonadati > Pseudomonadota > Gammaproteobacteria > Enterobacterales > Yersiniaceae > Serratia > Serratia sp. CoH_122_TC_1. The sequence goes on along the minus strand of NZ_JBXWLA010000007.1, from coordinate 133,408 downwards.
ACCCGCAGGCCAGTTCGTTTTCACGCTATGCGCAGGACTACCTTGGCCCTATGGCGGGGTATATCACGGGCTGGACTTACTGTTTCGAAATCCTGATTGTCGCCATTGCCGATGTGACCGCTTTCGGTATCTATATGGGCATTTGGTTCCCTGAGGTGCCGCATTGGATTTGGGTGCTGAGCGTGGTGCTGGTGATCGGCGCCATCAACCTGATGAGCGTGAAGGTCTTCGGTGAACTGGAGTTTTGGTTCTCGTTCTTTAAAGTGGCCACCATCATCATCATGATTGCTGCCGGTATCGGCATCATTATCTGGGGGATAGGCAACGGCGGGCAACCGACCGGGATCCATAACCTGTGGTCCAACGGCGGTTTCTTCAGCAACGGCTTTATGGGGATGATCCTCTCGCTGCAACTGGTGATGTTCGCCTACGGCGGTATCGAAATCATCGGCATTACCGCTGGCGAAGCCAAAGACCCGAAAACCTCGATTCCCAAGGCCATCAACTCGGTTCCGTGGCGTATCCTGGTGTTCTACGTCGGTACGTTGTTTGTCATCATGTCGATCTACCCGTGGAATCAGGTGGGTACTAACGGCAGTCCGTTTGTACTGACTTTCCAACACATGGGTATTACCGTGGCGGCGGGTATTCTTAACTTTGTGGTGATCACCGCGTCGTTGTCTGCAATTAACAGCGATGTGTTTGGTGTAGGCCGCATGTTGCACGGCATGGCCGAACAGGGCCACGCGCCGAAGATGTTCAGCAAGGTCTCTAAACGCGGCATTCCGTGGGTCACGGTTGTGGTGATGATGTTTGCGTTGCTGCTGGCGGTGTATCTGAACTACATCATGCCGGAAAATGTGTTCCTGGTGATCGCCTCACTGGCGACCTTCGCTACCGTGTGGGTGTGGATCATGATCTTGTTCTCTCAGATTGCTTTCCGCCGTAGCCTGAGTAAAGAACAGGTGAAGAACCTGGCCTTCCCGCTACGAGGCGGCGTGTTCACTTCCGTGGTGGCGATCATTTTCCTGGTGTTTATCATCGGTCTGATAGGTTACTTCCCAACGACCCGCGTATCCCTGTATGCCGGTCTGGTATGGGTGGTGGTGCTGCTGGCGGGGTATTACTTCAAGGTTAATCGCCAGAAGAAATTGACGTTGCTGGCGCAACAGCAGGATTGAACATAAAGACACCGGCCTGGCGCCGAATGCTGGTCACTTAAGGTGTTTTTTTAGCGGGCTCAGCGTTTTTTTCGGTCGATAAACGAGCAACGTACCATGACGCTCATACGCCTCGACCGAGCAAGGGACCGTAAGGCGCGGTCCCTTGCTACCCGCGCCTTTGCCCACTCAGACGGTTGGCTGCGCCAACGGCTCTCACTTCATCACGCCGCATCACGGCCGGCTACGACAGGCGTCCCTGCCTGTCTCGCCTGAAACCGCCGTCCATGGCGGTTTCGCCTATGCGTTGTTCTTGCGTTCGACGTCTTCAAGGGCGTCCAACACAATGCTCATCTCATCATTTCCACTGTCTTTCATCTCGCAACGTCACACTGAAGACATAGGGGCCGCGCCCTCGGCCCTTCCAATTGCCGTTCATTGTGGCTACAGAGAAAGATAAGATATTTACGGCAATTCTGGCTGCACTGAACCTACAGAGACCGAATAAAAAATGCCAATCGGGCTTAGCCGATCGGCATTAGGCCTGGCGCCGGTGTTTTTTTATCGCTTATCTTCCGGTTCGTCGTCACCAGAGGCGCGGGCTTCAACGCGCAGGCTGCTGTCATTCAATCGTTCTTCCTGCTCATCGCCTGCGGTGCGTGCCAGTATCTCGCGGATATCCTGCATTTTGTTGCTCAGGGTACTCAGTGCGGGTTGCAAAGTGCGGCTCAGACGGCTTTCGTCCAGTGAGGCGCTGTGCAGGCAGCCGACAAACATCAGGGCAGCCAGTAGGGTAAACAGTCGGTGGCGTAATTTTTTCTGCAATCCTCTTTTCCTTCAGCGGGCGATAATCAGCGCATTAACGCTGTTTTTATGCCGAAAGAAAAGAGGTCTGAGACATCCGTTACCCATAGGTTGATAGTCATTACCGGCAGAAACAGTTACGTCAGTCTGCGTCAGGAAATCTCTGTTGCCTGCCGCATTTGGCTGAGCATGCTGCGCATGTCGTTGCCGGTTGGCATCTGATGCACCCGCAGATCGAATTCGTTAATCACCGCCAGAATATGGTCAAAAATATCAGATTGAATACTTTCGTATTCCGCCCAGACCGTGGTGTTGGTGAAGGCGTAAATCTCCAGCGGCAATCCCTCCGGCTGCGGGGCTAGCTGGCGCACCATGAGCGTCATATTTTGATGGATACCTGGGTGAGCGCGCAGGTATGCCACCAGATAAGCACGTAATGTGCCCAGATTGGTCAGACGGCGGCCGTTGAGTGGAGAACTGAGATCTACGGCAATCTGCTGATTATGCTGGCTCAGCTCCTGCGTTTTATCGTTCAGATAACGCTGCAGCAGCGGATTGCGGTTCAGCCGCTGTTGCTCTTCGTCCGACAAGAAATGTACGCTGGTGGTATCGATATTGATGCTGCGCTTAATGCGGCGTCCGCCGGACTCCGACATTGAACGCCAGTTTTTAAAGGAGTCGGAAATCAGGGCATAAGTCGGAATTGTCGTGACGGTGTTGTCCCAATTGCGTACTTTTACCGTGGTCAGACCGATGTCGGTGACCGCGCCATCAGCGCCGTATTTCGGCATTTCCAGCCAGTCGCCGATGGTCAGCATATCGTTGGCGGAAAGCTGAATACCGGCCACCAGACCGAGAATGGGGTCTTTAAACACCAACATCAGCACTGCGGTCATCGCCCCCAGGCCGCTGAGCAGCAGCAATGGCGATTTGCCCATCAATAACGAAACAATCATGATGCCAATCAAAATGGCGGCGACCAGCTTCAGCCCCTGAAAAATACCGCGCAACGGTAACTGGTTTGAGATCGGGCTTTGGCGCAGCATTGCCAACAGCGTATCCAGGAGGGAAAACAGCGACAACAGAGCGAAGCCCATAATCCAGACTTGTGCGGCGGTGACGATAATCGCCTGTGTCTGGCTGCCTGCGTGCAGCCACAGTACCGCCTGCACATTAATGATCACCCCTTGTAGTAACAGAGCCACGCGCTGGAAGAGTTTGTATTGGGTAAGCGCTTGCTGCCATACCCGTTGCGATTGTTGACCACGACGTTGGATCGCCGCCAATACGACGCGATGCAACACCAGGTGGATCACCACCGAGATCAGCACGATCAATCCCAGCACCATGAGCAGAGACATCACCCCACTGAATTCCAGCCCAAACTTCTCCAGCCAAAGGGTTATCTGTTGTTGCATTACGGCTCCTTAAAAAATGCGCAAGAAATATCCAATACACTCAAAAGACGTTAGCCTAATGGCTGCGGGCCATAATGTGCGCCTGTTTACCCTTTTTTACATAGGGTTGCCGCTGACTGACGCTCTCCACCCCCCGGCTCCTCCCCGAGTTTGCAGGCCAGAGAGGAGGGGGACTTGCACTCAACGTGGCATTGTTCGTGGCATTGAATAACGTCGTCGATTTCGTTTTGTACAGCAGGAGAACAGTATGCTTAATGCCTGGCATCAACCGGTCCCGCCCTTTGTGGTGAAAAAGGGACAACGCCTGGATATCACGCTCTGGTTACAAGGGGATGATCTGCCCGAACGCGTGTTTTTACGTGCCGAGCCGGACAATGAAGAATGGCTGTTGATCATGAAAGTGCAGCGCGTTGATGGCATGTCTCGCTATCAGGCCAGTCTGACGCTAAATGAAGGAGAACCGACCCGCCGTTACTGCTTCAAGCTGGTTTGGAACGATCGCCAACAATGGTTTGGGCCACTGGGGGGGTTGGTTACGCCACCTGCGCAATTGACGCAGTTTGCGGTCGATGTGCCTGATAGCAGCCCGGACTGGGTGGCGGATCAGGTCTTTTATCAAATTTTCCCTGACCGTTTTGCCAGTAGCGGTGGTGAGCACGGTATTCAAAACGGGAGCTATAGGCATCATGCAGCGGGTTGTGAGGTTGTGCGCCATGACTGGCAACATCCGTTGGAGGACCGTCATGCCGCGTCCACCTTCTATGGTGGCGATTTGGATGGTATCAGCCAAAAGCTGCCTTATCTGCAGGCGTTAGGCGTAACGGCACTGTACCTGAACCCGATTTTCACCGCACCGAGTGTGCATAAATACGATACTGAAGATTATTATCAGGTCGATCCCTATTTCGGTGGTAATGCCGCGTTGCAACGTTTGCGAGTGAGCACTCACAAGGTAGGGATGAAACTGGTGTTAGACGGGGTGTTTAACCATACCGGCGATTCACATCCGTGGTTTGATCGTCACCAGCAAGGTGAGAACGGCGCTTGCCACCACCCAGACTCGCCGTACCGTGGTTGGTTTAATTTCTACCCGGATGGCCGCGCGCTTGATTGGAAAGGCAATGCCAGCCTGCCAAAACTCAACTTTGCCGAACCGCAGGTTGCGGAGGCGATTTACCGGGGGGAGGGCAGCGTGGTGCGCCACTGGCTACGCCCGCCGTACAGCATTGATGGTTGGCGACTGGATGTCGTACATATGTTGGGGGAGAACGGCGGTGCTACCGGCAATTTGCAGCATCTGGCGGGTATTTATCAGGCGGTAAAACAGGAAAATCCACAAGCTTACGTATTGGGTGAGCATTTTGGTGATGCACGCCGCTGGTTGCATGCCGGCGTGGAAGATGCAGCAATGAACTACATGGGGTTCGCTCTACCGGTACGAGGGTTCCTTGCTGGGCTGGACGTCGCACACCATCCGGTGCAGATGGATGCTGCGGACTGCGCCCAGTGGATGGATGACTACCGAGCCGGGCTGCCACATGGCCGCCAACTGATCCAGTTCAACCAGCTCGACAGCCACGACACCGCACGTTTTCTGACGCTATTGCAAGGCAATCAGGCGCGCATGCAGATGGCGGCGGTGTGGCTGATGAGTTGGATCGGCGTGCCGTGTTTATATTATGGCGACGAGATTGGCCTGGATGGTGCCAATGATCCCTTCTGTCGCAAGCCTTTCCCGTGGGACGAAAACCAGTGGGACCAGCGCTTGTTGGCCCTGTGCCAGCGTATGGCGGCATTGCGTAAACGGAGCCTGGCGCTGCGCCGCGGTGGTTGTCAGGTACTGCACGCCTCCGGTGAAACGTTGGTGTTTGTGCGCATCTATCAACAGGAGCAAGTGCTGGTGGCGTTACAGCGTGGAGGCAGTGGCGCAGTGACCTTGCAGCATAGTCCACTGCTGGCCGCAGGCAAATGGCAACGGCTGGAAGGGGACGGCGAGTTGCATGACGGGCAGAATGCTGTCTCGCTGCAATTAGGCGAGGAATCAGTGACCCTGTGGCGACGAATCGGTTAACGCTGTACAGGGGCCGGTAAACCGGCCCCTGACTGGGTTAGTGGGCGTTCACACGCCCAGTGAAATCAATAGCCTACCGCAGAGCCCGCTGGGCGACGAACGTCGTTAGCTCCGTACAGGTAGCCTTCGCGCACCTTGCCAGAGACTGCTGAGTCGTTGCCGGAGTTGGCCGGGCTGACGCCAACCGCGCCGGGTAAACCGACCAGAATCAATTCAGCTGCACCCCACGGCGTTTGCTCTACCATCTTGTAGCCCATACCGCTGAGAAGTTTTAGCGTATCGGCCGAAACCCCACGCTGTTCGTAGTAAACCTCATCCGGCAGCCACTGATGGTGGATACGCGGCGCATCTACGGCTTCTTGCGGAGCCATACCGTGGTCGATCACGTTCAGTGCCGTCTGCAAGGTAATAGTAATGATGCGTGATCCCCCCGGCGAGCCAAGCACCATAAAGATTTTATTGTCCTTGGTCACCAGTGTTGGGCTCATTGACGATAGTGGGCGCTTACCGGGGGCAATGCTATTGGCGGTACCTTGCACCAGCCCATAGAGGTTTTTCTCACCGACTTTGACGGTGAAGTCATCCATTTCATCGTTGAGGAAGAAGCCGGTACCCGGAGCAATCACCACCGCGCCAAAGCGACCGTTGACGGTATAGGTGGTGGAGACGGCGTTACCGTCATGATCGACAATCGAGTAGTGGGTTGTTTCCGGTTTTTCGTGAGGTTCCATGCCGGGTTGGACATTCTCTGACGGCGTGGCTTTATCGGCGACGATTTTCTTGCGGATCTCTTCGGCGTAGCTTTTGCTGACCAGTCTGTCGATCGGGTTTTTGATGAATTCCGGGTCACCGAGGTAGGTATTGCGGTCCATATAGGCGTGGCGCATGGCTTCGGTCATGGTGTGAATCGCTGCCGCCGAGTTAAAGCCCATGCTTTTGAGATCGTAACCTTCGACCACGTTGAGGATTTCGCACAGTGTCACGCCGCCTGAGCTGGGTGGCGGTGCCGAAACAAATTTATAACCGCGGTAGCTGCAGGTAATCGGCGGGGTTTCGGTGACGTTGTAGTTGGCGAAGTCGGCTGCTGTCAGTATACCGCCACCTTGTTTGGCTGCCGCTTCTACCGCCTGCGGGATTTTTCCTTTGTAGAAGGCATCAGGCCCCCCTTTGGCAATGGCTTCCAGGGTATTGGCCAGGTCGCTTTGCACCAGACGATCGCCCGGCTGTAGCGCCGTGCCGTCTGGGCGCAAGAAGATCTTGGCGGATTCCGGATCCTGCTTAAAGCGTGCGACAGTGGTGTCGAGGATATCGGTATCGGCACGGGTCAGCACAAAGCCCTCACGCGCCAGTTTGATGGCCGGTTCCATCACCTGTTCGCGGCTCAGTTTGCCGTATTTCTTGCGCGCGGTTTCCATGCCAAGCACGGTGCCGGGGACGCCCGCCGCCAGATAACCGTACAGGCTGGCGCCTTTCTTCACGTTGCCGTCGGCATCCAGATACATATTGGCGCTGGCCGCTGCCGGCGCAGTTTCACGGAAGTTAATAAAGGTATCGGTGCCATCAGCCAGATGCACCGTCATAAAACCGCCGCCGCCGATGTTGCCGCAGCATGGGTTAACCACCGCCTGCGCATAGCCAACAGCGACTGCGGCATCAATCGCGTTACCGCCCAACTTAAGGATATCGACACCAACCTGTGATGCCAGATGTTGTGATGTCACCACCATGCCGTTTTTGGCTTCAACAGCTGGATTGGACGCAGCATACAGGCTGCTGCTGACGAGCAGCGCTGCCATGGTCAGCGGTTTGCTCCATTTTTGTAAAAACATAGTTATTCCTACCCTGTCAGTTTTCTTATTGTGTTTGGCTTGCCATGTTTGCACTGCAAAGTGCGGGCCAGCCTATTGATACTAGCTACAGTTAAGGGATTGCGCGGGAAACAGCCGGAGAAATGTGAGCGGAAACAAGGAAATGAAGCACGGAAAGTGGGCAGCGCGCCCTAATTTGGCGCAAAAAAAACCGGCCGCAAGGGCCGGTTGATACACTCACAGGCTGAAATTACAGCTTGGAAGCGTTCTCGGACAGGTATTTAGCGACGCCGTCTGGAGATGCGCCCATACCTGCTTTGCCTTTTTCCCACTGAGCCGGGCACACTTCGCCGTGTTGCTCGTGGAATTGCAGCGCGTCAACGGTACGGATCATTTCGTCGATGTTACGGCCGATTGGCAGGTCGTTAACAACCTGAGCACGAACCACACCGTCTTTGTCGATCAGGAAAGAACCACGCAGGGCAACGCCTGCTTCTGGGTGCTCGATGCCGTAAGCTTTCTGAATTTCACGCTTGATGTCAGCAACCATTGCGTATTTCACTTCCCCGATGCCGCCATTCTCGACGGGGGTTTTACGCCATGCGTTGTGTACAAATTCGGAGTCGAATGAAACGCCAACCACTTCAACGCCACGCTTCTGGAATTCTTCATAGCGGTGATCGAAAGCGATCAGCTCAGAAGGACATACGAAGGTGAAGTCCATCGGCCAGAAGAACAGGACAGCTGGTTTGCCGTTCAGGTGCTTCTTGAAGTTGAAGTTTTCAACGATTTCGCCACTGCCCAGTACGGCAGCTGCGGTGAAGTCAGGGGCTTGACGAGTTACCAGGACCATAATTACTCCTGTAATAGGTGTTAAGGGGTTGATGTAAAAGCAAGGGCCAGTATAGGGGCCACGACGTGGTGAATAAAGGGTAAAAGACCAATCGATGAGATAGCTTTTACCTATCAAAATCGGCAATTAAATTTAGCGAGCTTTAAAAATAACCTTTTCCCGCAAAAGGGCAAGGGTTAAAAAGCAATTTATTGTAAAGCGTCGCATTTTCAACGGTTTTACTTCGGCCTTACAGCTTTTTATCTTTGGCTTGTTGCATCATCAGCGGATAAAACTGCCAGAATTGTATTTCAAGCTGATGATAGTTGCGTTCCACGTCGGCGAAGGAGCCAGCCAGTGCCGCCAGGCGTGGACGACGGCTAGCCATGCCAGCCAGCACGTTGCCGATAAACGGCAGCTCTGCGTAACGCTCCAACCAACGTTCCGGCCATAAATAACCATTTAAATTCTGAAAGCGCGGTGGTGTCATCGGCAGATGCGGGGCGATCTGGTTACGGGCTTGCTGCGTGAAACCCTGCAGGCTAAGAGAGGGCTCCAATTGCTGCCAGTGACGCGCAAGGAAGTGATCCCACACGACGTCGAGTGTGATGGGGGCTACGCGCCGATGCTCATCGGTGAAGTAGTCGCGGCAGGCCTTGACCTGCGGCAGGCTGTCGGTCAACACATCGACGCGACGGTGCATCATAATGCCGGCCACGACCTCGGGAGCGTATTCGCCTGCGGGGTTGCCACGCACGAAGTCGGCCAACAAATTGCCCAGTAGTGAGCTTTCCGCCAGTGAGGCTAAATGGAGATGAGCGAGATAATTCATCGGGCAACTATACCTGAAGTCATGCAAATCCTCCTTATTTCTTGCCGCTGACCGCCCGCAGCTTTAGACTAGGCCGCCTGTTTTTTTATGACCAACATACTCGTCGCCTTTCAAGCCGCAGTGTTGTTGGCTGCACTTGCCCATCCCGGTCACTTACTCAAGTGAGCCAGCGGGGATGCGCAGGCTGGCTGCCTAACTGCAACTTGAAAGCCATCGGGTATAAACAATGAAGAAGTGAATAGAGCCATGCGCGTCGCCGATTTTTCGTTTGAACTTCCCGAGTCCCTGATTGCCCACTATCCCCAACCTGAGCGCAGCGGTTGCCGTTTGCTGCAGTTGGATGGGCCGAGCGGGGAGCTTAAGCATGGCGTCTTCACCGATCTGCTGGATAACCTGGAAGCAGGTGACCTGTTGGTGTTCAACAACACCCGTGTGATCCCCGCACGTATGTTCGGCCGTAAGGTCAGCGGCGGCAAGATTGAAGTCCTGGTGGAGCGCGTGCTGGACGATCATCGGGTGTTAGCACATGTGCGCGCTTCTAAAGCCCCCAAGCCAGGCACCGACCTGCTGCTGGGTGACGATGAAAGTATCGCGGCGACTATGGTGGCGCGTCACGATACGCTTTTTGAACTGCGTTTCAACGATGAACGCGACGTGTTCACTATCCTGAATGCTGCCGGCCACATGCCATTGCCGCCGTATATCGATCGCCCGGACGAAGACGCCGACCGCGAGCTTTATCAAACGGTTTACAGCGAAAAACCGGGTGCCGTCGCGGCCCCGACCGCCGGGCTGCACTTCGACGAGCCGCTGTTGGCTGCGCTGCGCGAGAAAGGCATAGAGATGGCGTTTGTCACCCTGCACGTGGGCGCGGGCACCTTCCAGCCAGTGCGGGTCGAAACTATTGAAGAACACGTCATGCACGCCGAATACGCGGAAGTGCCGCAGGATGTGGTTGACGCGGTGCTGGCGTGTAAAGCACGCGGCAAGCGCGTGGTAGCCGTCGGCACCACGTCGGTGCGTTCGCTGGAAAGCGCCGCCAACGCCAGTAAAGAGGCATTAATTGCCCCGTTCTTCGACGACACCAGCATCTTTATCTTCCCGGGTTACCATTACCAGGTGGTTGACGCACTGGTGACCAACTTCCACCTGCCGGAGTCGACGCTGATTATGTTGGTCTCCGCTTTTGCCGGTTATAAAAATACCATGCATGCCTATCAGCAGGCGGTGGCCGAGCAATACCGTTTCTTTAGCTACGGCGATGCGATGTTCATCAGCCGTAACCCGCAGGCGGAACAAGAGTCCGTCGGCAAATAAATTTTCGAGGTATGCCCTAAATCATTGGGTATTAATGACATCAGACTGTTTCTCTGATGCTGGAGGCTTTGTGAAGTACGAATTAGACACTACCGATGGTCGCGCCCGCCGTGGCCGCCTGATTTTTGACCGTGGCGTGGTAGAAACGCCGGCCTTTATGCCTGTCGGCACCTACGGCACGGTAAAGGGCATGACGCCGGAAGAAGTGAAAGAGACCGGTGCACAGATCTTGTTGGGTAACACCTTCCACCTGTGGCTGCGCCCAGGGCAAGAAATCATGAAGCTGCACGGCGATCTGCATGATTTCATGCAGTGGCACGGCCCGATCCTCACCGATTCAGGCGGCTTCCAGGTGTTCAGCCTGGGGGCGATGCGCAAGATTAAAGAAGAAGGCGTTCATTTCCGTAACCCGATTAACGGCGATAAGGTGTTCCTTAGCCCGGAAAAATCGATGGAAATCCAGTATGACCTGGGTTCTGACATCGTGATGATCTTCGACGAATGTACGCCTTACCCGGCAGATTGGGATTACGCGAAGCGTTCGATGGAAATGTCGCTGCGCTGGGCGCAGCGTAGCCGCCAGCGTTTTGACGAACTGAATAATAAGAATGCGTTATTCGGTATTATTCAGGGCGGTGTTTACGAAGATTTACGTGATGTATCAGTAAAAGGGCTGGTGGATATCGGTTTTGATGGTTACGCTGTGGGCGGCTTGGCAGTAGGCGAGCCAAAAGAGGATATGCACCGTATTCTTGAACACGTTTGCCCGCAAATTCCGGAAGATAAGCCACGTTACCTGATGGGCGTTGGCAAGCCGGAAGATCTGGTTGAAGGCGTGCGTCGCGGTATCGATATGTTCGACTGCGTGATGCCAACGCGTAATGCCCGTAACGGCCATCTGTTCGTGACTGACGGTGTGGTAAAAATCCGTAATGCCAAGCACAAGGATGATACTTCTCCGCTGGATAAAGACTGTGATTGCTACACATGTCGCAATTACAGCCGCGCCTACTTGCATCATCTCGATCGTTGCAACGAAATACTGGGTGCTCGATTGAACACCATTCATAACCTGCGTCACTACCAACGCCTGATGGCGGGTTTACGCGAGGCCATTGAACAGGGTAAATTAGAGCTGTTTGTTGCGGACTTCTACGGTCGGATCGGTAAACCGATTCCACCTTTAACTGCCCAATAGATTTCACGTTGCAGCAAGGCGGCAACCGAATGAATCCCCAGGAGCTTAGATAGCTAAGTGGCTGGGGTGAAAGAGGAAAGCCAACACCGCCGCAGTTTGAAAGATGAAGGGTAGAAACGCTTGAATTAATAATTGATAACTTAATGAGGGAATTTCAATGAGCTTTTTCATTTCTGACGCCGTCGCATCCGCAGGGGCCCCGGCTCAGGGAAGCCCGTACTCTCTGATCATTATGCTGGTGGTTTTTGGTCTGATTTTCTATTTCATGATCCTGCGTCCACAGCAGAAACGCGCTAAAGAGCACAAAAAACTGATGGACTCGATCGGTAAAGGTGATGAAGTGCTGACCACGGGTGGCCTGATTGGCCGCGTAACCAAAGTGGCTGACACCGGCATCATCGCCATTGCGCTGAACGACACCACGGAAGTGATGATCAAGCGTGACTTCGTGGCGGCCGTTCTGCCGAAAGGTACCATGAAGGCCCTGTAATTTTGTTTTCCCTAAGGGAATTGCCGTGCTAAACCGTTATCCTTTGTGGAAGTATCTGATGTTGATCGTGGTGATCATCGTCGGTCTGCTTTATGCGCTTCCCAACCTCTATGGTGAGGATCCGGCTGTACAAATCACTGGCGCGCGCGGTGTCGCCGCCAGTGAAACTACGCTGGACCAAGTCCGTACCGTATTAGAAAAAGACAAGATCGCGAGCAAGTCGATTGCGCTGGAAAACGGCGCTATCCTGGCTCGCTTTAGCAATCCTGACATTCAGCTGCGCGCCCGTGAAGCCTTAATGGCTGAGTTGGGTGACAAGTTTGTCGTTGCGCTGAACCTGGCTCCGGCTACGCCGGCCTGGTTGGCCATGCTGGGTGCAGAGCCGATGAAACTCGGTCTGGACCTGCGCGGTGGTGTGCACTTCTTGATGGAAGTGGACATGGACACTGCGCTGAGCAAGCTGCAGGAGCAGACTATGGATACCCTGCGCAGCGAGCTGCGTGAGAAGGGCATTCCTTATGCGTCTATCCGCAAGCTGGACAACAACGGCGTGGAAGTGCGCTTCCGTGACGATGCTACCCGCGATCAGGCCATCAGCTACCTCAGCCCGCGTCAGCGCGATATGGTGTTCTCTGCCAACGGCACCAACACCCTGAAAGCCAGCTTGACGGATGCCCGTCTGAGCGAAGCTCGCGAATATGCGGTGCAACAAAACATCACTATCTTGCGTAACCGCGTTAACCAGCTCGGCGTTGCCGAACCGCTGGTGCAACGTCAGGGCTCTGACCGCATTGTGGTCGAGCTGCCGGGTATTCAGGATACTGCGCGCGCCAAAGAGATTCTGGGCGCTACCGCGACGCTGGAGTTCCGTCTGGTTAACACCAATGCGGATGCCACAGCGGCAGCCAACGGCCGTGTGCCGGGTGACTCAGAAGTAAAAGACACGCGTGAAGGCCAGCCCGTTGTGCTGTACAAGCGTGTGATCCTGACCGGTGATCACATCACTGACTCGACGTCCAGCACCGACGAATACAACCAGCCGCAGGTTAATATCTCTCTGGATAGCGCCGGCGGTACTGCCATGTCTAACTTCACCAAGGACAACATCGGTAAACCGATGGCGACCCTGTTTGTGGAGTACAAGGACAGCGGCAAGAAAGACGCCAACGGCCGTGCAATTCTGGTGAAACAGGAAGAAGTTATCAACGTGGCTAACATTCAGTCGCGTCTGGGCAACAGCTTCCGTATTACCGGTATTGGCAACCCGAACGAAGCACGCCAGCTTTCGCTGCTGCTGCGCGCCGGTGCGCTGATTGCGCCTATCCAGATTGTGGAAGAGCGTACTATCGGCCCAACCCTGGGGCAACAGAACATCACCCAAGGTTTGGAAGCTTGCTTGTGGGGCCTGGTGGCATCCATCGTATTTATGGTGGTGTGGTACCGTAAGTTCGGCATGATCGCCACCACGGCGCTGGTCGCCAACCTGGTGCTGATTGTCGGCGTGATGTCCCTGTTACCCGGGGCGACACTGACCATGCCGGGGATTGCCGGTATCGTGCTGACGCTGGCGGTCGCTGTCGATGCCAACGTGCTGATTAACGAACGTATCAAGGAAGAGCTGAAGAACGGGCGTTCCGTTCAGCAGGCAATCCATGAAGGCTATAAAGGCGCGTTCTCCAGTATCGTTGACGCCAACATCACTACCCTGATTACCGCAGTCATTCTGTACGCAGTGGGCACCGGTTCAATCAAGGGCTTTGCGATTACCACCGCAATCGGTGTGGCGACGTCCATGTTCACCGCAATTGTCGGTACCCGTGCCATCGTCAACCTGCTTTACGGCGGCAAGCGCATTAATAAGCTGTCTATCTGAGGAGTGCGTTGTGGCACAGGATTATACTGTTGAACAACTCAACTACGGCCGTAAAGTTTATGACTTTATGCGCTGGGATTACGTGGCCTTCGGCATCTCGCTGGTGCTGCTGATCGCGTCAATCGCCATTATGTCGGTGCGTGGTTTTAACTGGGGTCTGGACTTCACTGGCGGTACCGTCATTGAAATCAGCCTGGAGAAACCTGCCAACCTCGATCTGATGCGCGACACGCTGGAAAAAGCCGGGTTCCAGGACCCGGTTATTCAGAACTTTGGCAGCAGCCGTGACGTGATGGTGCGTATGCCACCTGCGACAGGTACCGCAGGCCAGGAACTGGGTAACAAAGTGATCGGCGTCATTAACGAGTCGGTCGATAAAAACGCGAGCGTAAAACGGATTGAGTTCGTCGGCCCGAGCGTGGGCACCGAACTGGCGCAAAACGGCGGCATGGCGCTGCTGGTTGCGCTGATCTGTATTCTGATTTATGTCGGTTTCCGCTTCGAATGGCGTTTGGCGCTGGGGGCGGTTATTGCGTTGGCGCACGACGTGATCATCACCATGGGCGTGTTGTCGTTGTTCCATATTGAGATTGACCTGACCATCGTCGCTTCATTGATGTCGGTTATCGGTTACTCGTTGAACGACAGCATCGTGGTTTCTGACCGTATTCGTGAGAACTTCCGCAAGATCCGCCGCGGGACGCCTTACGAAATCATGAACGTGTCGCTGACCCAGACGCTAAGCCGTACGCTGATGACATCCGGTACAACCTTGATGGTTGTTCTGATGCTGTACATCTTCGGTGGCGCGATGCTGCATGGCTTCTCTCTGGCTATGTTGATCGGTGTGTCTATCGGTACCATATCTTCTATCTACGTGGCGTCCGCGCTGGCGTTGAAACTGGGTATGAAACGCGAACACATGCTGCAGCAGAAAGTGGAAAAAGAAGGCGCAGATCAGCCTTCGATTATGCCGTGATTTGCCCGTGAGTTGAAAATACAATGCCGGTCGGTTTATTCCGACCGGCATTTTTTTGCCTATAGACCATGACTTTTGGGTTTACGGGTGCTCAATCGACGTCAGTTGGTTGAGTGAGTTCACCAGTTCCGCAAGGCTGGCTGCCTGCATTTTTTCCATCACTTTGGCCCGATGAACCTCTACGGTACGAACCGCAATAAAGTGCCGGTCGGCGATCAGTTTATTGGTCATCCCGGCGGCCACAGCACGGGCAATCTCACGTTCGCGCGGCGTCAGCGCACTGAAACGCTGTTGCAGTTGGTGGCGCTCAACCAGGCGTTGGGAGTGGGCTAACCCGCGTTCGAGCGCTTCAATCAGCGGGGCGGCGGCGATCGGTTTTTGCAAGAAATCCAATGCGCCCAATTTCATTTCCGCCACCGCCATAGAAATATCACCGTGACCAGTGACAATCACCACCGCCAGCGTACTTTCCTGCCGGCGCAGTTGCTGATGAACTTGCTGCCCGTCCAATCCTGGCATGCGGATATCCAACATGACTACGCCACATTGGTAAAGATCGACCTTGTCGACAAACCTTTGGCTGTCGTGCCAGATCTGTACCCGGTAGTTCAGTCCCTCGAGTAAAAAGCGGCAGGCGTCGGTAACCGCAAAATCGTCATCGACCAGATGTATCAGCGCCATGGCGAGTTTCCTTTTGAATAACAGGGAAGTGCAAGGTAACGCGTAGCCCTTGCCGTTGTGAGGGAGCCATATAATTTTCCAGCGTCAGATCGCAACCCTGGCTCTTGAGCAGTTTCTGACAGATCACCAGCCCCAACCCGAGACCTTCCTGCTTAGTGCTGCGGAAGGGTACAAACGGCAGTGCCAGTTGTTCTGCGCTCAGGCCGCCGCCATCATCTTCTATGATTAGCCGTTGTTGATGTTGGTCGGTTTCCTGCCGCAAAAAAATGTGTTGGGCACCGGCTTGCAGGCTATTACTCAATATATTGGTGAGCACTTGCTCCAACAGCGTTGCCTGGCTGTACAACTGACTTTGGGCCGGGATGGCAAGGGTTAAACGGCACTGCGGGTACTGTTGTTCGATCTGCATCAATTTTATAAGGTGTTCCACCAGTGGGCGCAGCAAGAGTGGCTTCGCGCTTTCATGTTGCGGTGTTTTACTCGCCCAGCGTCGCAAATTGACAATGCTTTCCGCACCACGTTGCGCCTGCTGGCCAATCTGTTCGAGTATCGGCAGCAGCGCATGTTGGCTATCGCTACGTTCAAGACGAATGCGGCACCCCTCCGCATAATGACGGATTGCGGCCAGCGGTTGGTTCAGCTCATGAGCAAAGCCAGAGGCCATCTCGCCTAGCGTGCTGAGTCTTTGCGCTTGAGCCAGGGCTGCTTCTCTGGCGCGTAACGTCTGATGCATCTGTTCGATCTGACGTCCACGCCGGTGCACCAAATGACCAATCCACAGATGGTTGGCGCCCAGCAACACCATCGCGCCGATAATGGCGCTGAGTAACAGCAGGTGCTGTTGCGCCCAAAGAGACACGTCCTGCCAGAGTGAGCGCTGCGTTGGGTGAATATTCAGATCATGCAGCAACTGATTGACCTGATGAGATGATGCTGGGGCACCCCAAACAGGTAAACGGGGTATGTCCATTTGCAGTAACTGGCGGGTCAACTCGTCGGCCAGCCGATCTGGCACGTGGTTTAAGGCTGCAAATGACCAATTAGGGTAAAGCTCAGTGCTCGTCAGGCAGTGCTGGTCACTGTGTTTTTCCAACAGGGCGCGGTAGTCACTGGCTTGCAGCAACCCTTCCGTTTGCATTTTTTCCAACAGGCAAACGGGCACAATCACGGCGTCCAGTGCGCCATCGCGCAACTGATACAGCAAGGCATCTGCCGGATAACCGCTGAAGTGCAGCGTCAGATCTTTTTCCGGGCGCAGACCCGCGCCAAGGAGTTCTTTATATCCCAGCAGGTAACCGCCAAATGCGTCAGCGGCGACTGCGCCAACTTTTCGACCGACGAGCTGGCTGGCGGTGGTGACAGGGCTGTCGCGCCTCACCAATATGACGCTACCGACCACGTTGTTTGACGCCTGTTGCGACGATGGGGAGGAACGCAGTGAAACCAGCCAACGCAATGGGTAGCGGTTATCCAACTGGACGTATTGTGCCGGGTTGGTGAGCAAAAAATCGACGCGTTCGCTGCGGACTGCTTCACCCATACCGGACAGACTCACCGGCGACAATTGAAAGCTGTCCTGGGGAAACTGACGATTGAGATGGTCGACCAAGGGTTGCCATTGGGCCAGTGCATGAGCATCACCACGCAGTGCGAGTACTGCGATAGTCCATTGTCCCGCCCAAGCCGCGTTTAACCAACTGCTCAGCAACAGGAATAGCGCCGCTCTTTTCACATCATCTCCGCTTTTATGATCTGTATCACCAGGTTGAATTGTCCTGGATCAAGCCGATGCCGGGAATGTGGTAAACCACAATATTGGCGATCGGTTGCCGTTTTTACACTCCGTTGTATCAATTCCCCGGCGAATACTTATTGGGAGAAATCAATGGACAGTGGGAAACGGCAATTTTTACAACGACTCGGTGCGCTGACCGCCGGTGCCGCACTGGTGCCATTGGCACAGTCAGGGTGGCAGTTGCAGCCAGCTCGGCGGGAAGGTGACAGTAAAAGGCGCATGGCGATGTTGATTGACCTGCGCCGCTGCATCGGTTGCCAGGCCTGTACAGTCAGTTGCGCAGTAGAAAACCGGCTGCCGCAGGGGCAATTTCGCACCAGTGTACTGCAATACCAGGTCACTCTTGAAGGACAGGATTCGACCACCAACGTGCTGTTACCGCGGTTGTGCAACCATTGTGATAATCCGCCTTGCGTGCCGGTGTGTCCGGTACAGGCCACTTTCCAGCGTCAGGATGGCATTGTGGTGATCGATAACACCCGTTGCGTCGGCTGTGCCTATTGCGTACAGGCTTGCCCTTATGAGGCACGGTTTATCAATCATGAAACCCAGACTGCCGATAAATGTACTTTCTGCGTGCATCGGCTGGATGCCGGCCTGCTGCCTGCGTGCGTCGAGTCTTGCGTTGGTGGTGCGCGAATGATCGGTGATCTCAACGATCGCCAAGGTGCACTAAGGCGTGCTCTGGATGAGCATCAGGCGCAGCTTAAGGTACTGAAACCTGAACAGGGAACCCATCCTCAGGTGTTCTATCTGGGGCTTGATGAGGCATTTGTCAGTCACGTTCGGGGACAGCCGGCGCTGTGGCAGGAGGTGCACGCATGATTCGCGAAATTATGGCCCGCCCGCAGGAGATCGCCTGGTTACCTTGGGCGGTACAGTATTTTTTCTTTATTGGCCTGGCATGCGGCTGCATCATTATTGCCGTTTGGCTGCGTTGGCGCGATCCAAATAAGACGTCACGTCTGGAATTGGCTGCCGTGTCGTTGGCAGTGGTAAGCGGTACCGTTGCGCCCTTGGCCTTGAGTGCCGATTTGCATCAACCCGCGCGCATCTGGCATTTCTACGCGTACTTCGCCCCCTGGTCGTGGATGTCACTCGGCTCGCTGTTTTTACCGCTGTTTACCCTGTTAGTGGTCAGCTATTTCGTCTTGCTGCTGCGTAATCAGTTAAGGCCAAAAACCTTGCCGCTTTGGGCACGTTGGCTGATGGTCGGACCGGCATGGCGTGAGGAAGCGTGGCTGCGCTGGGTGGCATTGGCGACCTTGGTGTCGGCGGCCAGTATCTTGCTCTATACCGGGCGTGAGGTTTCCGTTCTTCGGTCGCAGCCGCTGTGGTTCAGCCTTTGGCTGCCTTGGTTACTGCTGCTTACCGCCATGCAGGCCGTTTCGCCGCTGCTGGCCTACTGGCTACGTCAGGAACCTCAATGGCAGCCACGCCTGGCGCGTTATCAGGCCGTCACGCTTGTGCTGTTGTGTCTTTCTTGTCTTGGTTGGTGGGTGGATGGCAGCACCTCTTCTTCTGCGTTACACACGTTGGCGGCTCAGGGCATTGCCTGGTGGGTGGCCGGTATCGCCTTTATCGCGATGACGTTATTGCTGTTGATGTTGGCATGGCGAATGTTCGACCAGCGGCTAAGTGTTCATGGGCTGTTGATGCAGTGCATTGCGGCGCTGTTGCTTTGCTGGGGTACGCGTTGGATGTTGCTGATGCAAACCCAAACGTTACCCAAATTCAATGCAGTGGCTAATCCCTATGTGTTGCCGCTGGGCAGTGAAGGGCTGTTGGCGATTCTGGGCACCCTGGGTTTGTGGATTGCGTTAATCATTGGAATTCGTGAATTGCAGCATCAGCTGATGGAGAAAAGACACTATGGCTAAGTCAACGCGGCGTCAGTGGTTGAAAGGCGGTCTCGCTCTGGGTGGATTGACGCTGTTTGGTGCCAGCTACAGCGAGATGGTGCAAAAAGTCTTTACCGGCCTGCGCGACGGCAGCAGCGGTAAATTGACGCTGGACAGAATCAGTGCCAACGCGCTACCGACAGAGGGGACCCGGCATCCTGATGGCTGGCAGGCCAACCCGCAGCAAGCGGTGTCCATGACGCAATGTTTTGGTTGCTGGACGTTGTGTGGCTTACGGGTCCGGGTGGATCGCGAAAGCCAGCAAATATTACGCGTGGCGGGTAACCCGTATCATCCGTTGTCTCATGATCACCACTTTCCTTATTCGCTGCCGGTGAGTGATGCGCTCAACCGCCTGGGGGGCGATGCGGGTCTTGAACAGCGCTCGACGGCCTGTGCACGTGGGGCGACGTTGTTGGAAGGGCTGACCAGCCCTTATCGCGTCCTGGAGCCGATGAAGCGGGTAGGGCCACGTGGCAGTGGCCAATGGCAACGGATCAGCTTTGAACAGTTGATCCATGAGGTGGTGGAGGGCGGTGACCTTTTTGGCGAGGGGCCGGTTGAGGGATTACGGGCGATCCGCGATCTTGAAACTCCGCTTGATCCGGAACAACCTTCACTGGGGCCAAAGGCCAATCAGCTGCTGGTCACTAATGCCGGTGATGAAGGCCGAGATGCTTTTATCAAGCGTTTTGCACAGAATGCGTTTGGGACGCGCAACTTCGGCCATCATGGGGCTTATTGCGGGTTGGCTTACCGCGCGGGATCCGGGGCCTTAATGGGGGATCTGGAAACGAATGCGCACGTCAAACCCGATTGGGATCATTTACGTTTTGGGCTATTTCTCGGTACGTCCCCTGCGCAGTCGGGCAACCCGTTCAAGCGACAGGGGCGGCAGTTAGCCAATGCTCGCATGCGTGATGAATTCCGCTACGTGGTAGTGGCGCCGGCACTGCCACTGACCACCACGTTGGCCAATGATCACAACCGTTGGGTGCCGGTGTTGCCGGGTACGGACTCTGCATTAGCGATGGGCATGATCCGTTGGATTATTGAGCAAGAACGCTATAACGCCGACTACCTGGCATTACCTGGCGAGGTGGCGATGCAGGCCGCCGGCGAAAAGAGTTGGACCAACGCCACGCATTTGGTTGTGACCGATGAGGATCACCCGTTGTGCGGGCAGTTTTTACGTCAGGTGCATTTGGACGGGGGGGCAACCGGGGAAGCCGAAAGCCCGTCTTTGGTCTGGGATACGCAGCGGGCTAAGCCAGTGCCGGCGAATGAGGCTTTACAGGGGCCGTTGCGGGTGGAGCAACAGTTACAGCTCGCCGACGGTTCACAGGTTCAGGTTCGCTCGAGTTTTCTTTGCCTGCAACAGGCCGCTGAACGCTTCACGTTGGCCGAATACGGCACCCGGTGTGGTGTCAGCGCCGAGACCATTGCCGCGTTGGCCAAAGAGTTCACCTCTTACCAGCGGCAGGCAGCGGTGATTGCGCACGGCGGTATGATGAGCGGCAACGGTTTTTATAACAGCTGGGCGGTGATGATGCTCAATGCGCTGATCGGTAACCTGAACCTTAAGGGCGGCGTCTCGGTCGGCGGCGGTAAGTTCAAGGAGTTTGCCGATGGGCCGCGTTATGACTTAAAAACTTTCCCGGGCATGGTGAAGCCAAAAGGGTTGGTATTGTCGCGCAGCAAACAGGCGTATGAACAATCAGACGAGTATCGCCGCAAGGTTGAGCAAGGCGATAAGCCGTACCCGGCCCGTGGGCCTTGGTACCCCTTTGTTGCGGGGCAGTTCACTGAGCAGCTTGCTCCGGCGCTGATGGGGTATCCTTACCCGCTAAAGGCCTGGATCAGCCATATGGGCAACCCGCTCTACGGTGTTGCCGGCCTGCGCGAAGTGGTCGAAAGCCGACTTAAAGATCCTCGGCAACTGCCGCTGTTTATTGCAGTGGACGCCTTTATTAACGAAACCAGCGCATTGGCAGATTATATCGTGCCGGACACTCACAACTTCGAAAGCTGGGGATTTACGGCGCCCTGGTCCGGCGTGATGGTGCGATCGAGCACTGCGCGTTGGCCTGTCGTCCCGTCACGCACCCTGAGCACCGCAGAGGGGCAGCCGGTGGCACTGGAAAGCTTCGTCATTGCGTTGTCGAAGGCGATGGCGCTGCCGGGGTTTGGTGATGCCGCTTTGCAGGATACGCAAGGCAATGCTTTTGGGTTGCACACTGCCGAGGATTATTACCTGCGCGCAGCGGCCAACGTGGCTTTTGCCGGGGAGCCATTGCCTGAGGCGACAGAAAGCGAGCTACGGTTGACCGGTGTTGATCGCCTGCAACCGGCACTAGACAGGGTGCTGAAAGCGGATGAGCGGCTGCGGGTGGGTTATATGTTGGCTCGGGGTGGACGTTTCGCGCCGTATGAGCAAGCCTGGCGAGGCAATGAAACTGGCCCGCAATGGAAGAAGGGGCTTAATATCTGGAATGAAGAGGTGGCACGTCACCGCCATGCGATGACAGGAGAGCGTTACAGTGGGTGTCCGACGTATTACCCACCGCGTTTTGCCGACGGTTCAGACGTGGGGAAACACTATCCATCGGACGAGTGGCCGTTCCGTTTGATGTCGTTTAAGTCACATCTGATGAGCAGTTCAACAGCGCCCATTGATCGCTTGCGTGCGGTGAAGCCCGTCAATCTGGTGGCGCTTAATCCGGTCGACGCTGAGCGCTATGCATTGCAGCATGGCGATCGGGTTCGGTTGCAGACCCCGGGCGGCAGCGTTGAGGCGCAAGTCAGCTTACTCGATGGCGTGATGCCAGGCGTTATTGCTATCGAGCACGGCTATGGCCATCGCGAGATGGGGGCCCGTGCACACCTGCTGGATGGGCAGCCGATGGCGGCAGATCCACGCATTGCCGCCGGCATCAATCTGAATGATCTTGGGTTGCCGGATCCGACCAGAGAGATCGGTAATAGCTGGCTTGATTGGGTCAGCGGTGCGGCGGTTCGTCAGGGATTACCGGCAAGGCTGCAACGCTTGGCGTAACCTGAAGGCCCAACCATCGGAGGTTGGGCCTTATTGCTGTTAGTTTTGCGCTGGCGCTGCTTTAACGGGCTCTACGCTATGCAGCCGTACAAAACCCAGTTGTTCAGGTGTCAGGCCGCTGAAACGCAGCTCAAAAGTATGCTCAGTTTTAGGCAGCAGTGAATCTGCACTGGCAATAGGTTGCGAGAGGGAATCTGCCGCCAGGGGTTTACCGGTGGCAGGATCCAACTGGCCCCATTCCACTACTGCGTTGAACGCGGGCAGGGATGCCTGTGAAAGCGTTCGGACGTGCAATAAGGCTTGGGTGCCGTTAGCTTCGGCTTTCACGTGGCTCAGTGACACGCTCAGCTCGCCGAGGCTGCTCTGCAAGCGTGCGGCATTATTGGCCGCCGGCAGCAGATAAACACCGCTGGTGGAGTTTTTGTTCAGCTGATTTTGCTGTTCCAGCGCCGTAGCCTGGGTAGTCAGAGTGGTTAACTGTTGATTCAGCGCAACCACCTGATTGTGCAGTTTCGGCACCTCGCGAGTTTGTGCACAGCCCGCCAGCAGGGCCAGGGTGCTCAGCAGGATAATCTTGGGGTAATGGGTTGTCATAGCGGGGATTTCCTATTCAACATCTCCTTTTATCAGCTTAGCCCGCCTGGCAGGGAAAGTCATGCCAGCCCGTTTTTGTCCTGTTGTTCCGCAGGTGGGCTCGCAACAAATGGCCGACGGCCTTTGTTGTGGCCGCACTTCGGGGTAAACTGCTCTTAACTATGAAAACGTTTATCAGGACGTGTTATGCATTGCCCTTTCTGCGCCGCTGTTGATACCAAAGTCATTGATTCCCGTTTGGTGGGTGATGGTTCGCAGGTGCGCCGTCGTCGCCAGTGTTTGGTTTGTAATGAACGTTTCACCACCTTTGAAGTGGCTGAACTGGTGATGCCACGGGTGATAAAAAGCGACGATGTGCGCGAGCCATTTAACGAAGACAAGCTGCGTCGCGGCATGCTGAAGGCGTTGGAAAAACGCCCGGTCAGTTCTGACGACGTGGAAAACGCGATTAACCACATTAAATCCCAATTGCGTGCCACCGGCGAGCGTGAAGTGCCAACCAAATTGGTTGGTAACCTGGTGATGGATGCGTTGAAGAAGTTGGATAAAGTCGCCTATATCCGCTTTGCCTCTGTGTATCGCAGCTTTGAAGATATTCGCGAGTTCGGCGAAGAGATCGCCCGTCTACAGGATTAAGGGACCCCTCATGCATAACGATGAATTCTACATGGCACGCGCTTTCGAATTGGCGCGGCTGGGGCGTTTCACTACCGCACCGAACCCGAATGTCGGCTGTGTTATTGTGCGCGATGGCGAAATCGTCGGTGAAGGGTACCACCTGCGAGCCGGTGAGCCCCATGCGGAAGTGCATGCGCTGCGCATGGCGGGCGAAAAAGCACGTGGTGCTACTGCCTATGTCACGCTGGAACCTTGCAGCCACCATGGTCGTACACCGCCTTGCGCCGATGCACTGGTTGCCGCCGGGGTCGCTCGTGTCGTGGCCGCCATGCAAGACCCGAATCCGGAAGTGGCGGGGCGGGGTTTGTACAAATTACAGCAGGCGGGGCTGGATGTGCGTCATGGTTTGATGCTGGCTGAAGCCGAAGCGGTGAATTTGGGCTTTCTCAAGCGGATGCGTACCGGTTTCCCGTATGTACAATTGAAACTTGGCGCCTCTCTCGATGGCCGTACGGCGATGGCGTCCGGTGAAAGCCAATGGATCACCTCGCCCGAGGCGCGCCAGGACGTACAGCGGTTGCGAGCGCAAAGCGCGGCGATTCTCAGTACCAGTGCCACTGTACTGGCTGACGATCCATCACTGACGGTGCGTTGGGATGAGTTGGATGCTGAAACTCAACGCATTTATCCACGTGAAAACCTGCGGCAGCCATTGCGCATTATCCTCGACAGCCAAAATCGTGTCACCCCGCAGCACCGGGTGGTGCAACAGCCGGGGGCAACCTGGCTGGCGCGTTTGCAGCCGGATGACCACGTTTGGCCGCAGGATGTCGAACAACTGACCTTCCCGGCCCATGGCGCCGGGATTGATCTGGTCGTGATGATGATGCAATTGGCCAAACGACAAGTGAATTCCATCTGGGTCGAGGCTGGCGCGCACTTGGCAGGGGCTTTGCTGCAGGCCGGGTTGGTCGATGAGCTCATTTTGTACATCGCGCCAAAATTGTTGGGCGATAATGGCCACGGTTTGTGCCACCTACCGGGCCTGGAACATTTGGCTGATGCGCCGGAGTTTGTCTTCAGCGAAGTGCGGCACGTCGGGCCCGATTTGCGGCTACGATTGAAAGCAAAATACTGATTTTAATGTCTGTGTGTCGGGGGGATGGGTCTTTTACAACACCGACAGCACGGTCTGGTGCCCGTCAATAATTGGTGTTACATCAAGGCAGCAAGCGCGCGTATCCCGGTGAGCTTACACAAGTAAGCCACTCGAGTCGGCGGGCGTCGCCAACACAGATGCAGCTTCAAGTATGACGGGTATAAAGAATATGATAGAATCCGCCCCCCTGCGGGGTACTGAACCCATTTTTAAGGAAAGCCCATGAAAGTTATCGAAGGTGTTGTTGCTACTCCAAATGCCCGTGTGGCGATTGCAATTGCACGTTTTAACAATTTCATCAACGACAGCCTGCTGCAAGGTGCCATCGACGCACTCAAGCGCATTGGTCAGGTTGCTGACGACAACATCACCGTTGTCTGGGTCCCGGGCGCTTACGAGTTGCCACTGACTGCACGCGTGCTGGCTAACACCGGCAAATATGATGCAGTGATCGCACTGGGCACCGTTATCCGTGGGGGCACCGCGCACTTTGAATATGTCGCGGGCGAAGCCAGCTCTGGCCTGGGCAGTGTTTCTATGAACACTGAAATCCCGGTTGCCTTTGGCGTGCTGACAACCGAAAGCATCGAACAGGCTATCGAACGTGCTGGCACCAAAGCAGGCAACAAGGGCGCTGAAGCGGCTCTGACCGCACTTGAAATGATTAATGTTATCAAAGCTATTAAAGCCTGAATTTAGTTAAGGGGAATTCCGTGAAACCTGCTGCTCGTCGCCGCGCTCGTGAGTGCGCTGTTCAAGCGCTTTACTCTTGGCAGTTGTCTAAAAATGACATTGCCGATGTTGAACACCAGTTCCTGTCGGAGCAAGATGTCAAAGATGTAGACATCGCCTATTTTCGGGAGCTGCTGTCCGGCGTGGCGGTGAATGCAGGTCTGCTGGATAGCCTGATGGCACCTGTCCTGTCGCGCCAGCTCGAAGAGCTGGGCCAGGTAGAAAGAGCCGTTCTGCGCATTGCGCTGTTTGAGCTGAAAATGCGTGAAGATGTCCCTTACAAAGTGGCCATCAACGAAGCGATCGAGCTGGCGAAAACCTTCGGCGCTGAGGACAGCCACAAGTTTGTGAATGGTGTGCTGGATAAAGTAGCACCCAGCATCCGCAAGAAAAAATAAAGCATTAAGGCCGGTATCCCCGGCCTTAATTTTATCTATACACAAAATAATTGGGGTTGCATCAAGGCGGTAAAAGCGTGAGTTCCCCGGAGCTTACTTAAGTAAGTGACTGGGATGAGCGCTTGCAGCCAACACAGATGCAGCTTCAAGTATGAAGAGTATATTGGAATATGACCATGGCATGCGGCGAATTTGACCTCATTGCCCGCTATTTTGACCGGTTTAAGAGTCTGCGCCGGGACGTACAGTTGGGCATTGGAGATGACTGCGCACTTCTGACAGTGGCAGAAAAACAGCTTTTGGCCGTCAGTACCGACACGCTGGTTTCGGGCGTTCACTTCCTGTCGGATATCGATCCGGCCGATCTCGGCTACAAAGCACTGGCCGTCAATCTGAGCGATTTGGCCGCTATGGGCGCCGATCCCGCTTGGCTTTCACTGGCATTAACCCTGCCGGACGTGAATGAGCCTTGGCTAAAGGCGTTTAGTGACAGCCTGTTCGAACAACTTAATTATTACGGCATGCAGTTGATTGGCGGCGATACCACACGCGGCCCATTAAGCATGACGTTAACCATTCACGGGCTTATCCCTGCCGGCCGTGCGTTGACCCGCAGCGGTGCGCGCATTGGTGACTGGATCTACACCACCGGAACGCTGGGTGACAGCGCCGCCGGCCTGGCTGTTCTGCAGGATCGTCTGCAGGTGGCGGACGTTGACGCACGTAATTACCTGGTTGGCCGTCACCTGCGGCCGCAACCGCGGGTATTGCAGGGGCAGGCACTGCGCGATCTGGCCAGTTCGGCGATTGATATCTCGGACGGTTTGATTTCGGATCTGAAACACGTGCTTAGCGCTTCCGAGTGCGGTGCGCGGATCAACCTTGATGAGCTGCCGTTGTCACAGGCGTTAAGCAGCAATGTGGACGTTGAGCAAGCATTGCGCTGGGCGTTGACCGGTGGTGAAGATTACGAATTGTGCTTCACCGTGCCGGAGATCAATCGTGGCGCTTTGGAAGTGGCGCTGAGCCATCTGGGTGCGGATTACACCTGCATTGGTCAAATTGGCCCGCTCTCCGAAGGTATTAAGTTCTACCGCAACGATGAAGCAGTGGAATTGCCGTGGCATGGCTTCGACCATTTCAGCGAAGGGCAGGCGTAACATGGATGACGCTAAACGCCGCTTGCGGATGAGTAATCCTTGGCACCTGCTGGCAACCGGCTTCGGCAGCGGGTTGTCACCGGT
Organism: Serratia sp. CoH_122_TC_1; assembly: GCF_058191755.1. Classification (NCBI taxonomy): domain Bacteria; kingdom Pseudomonadati; phylum Pseudomonadota; class Gammaproteobacteria; order Enterobacterales; family Yersiniaceae; genus Serratia; species Serratia sp. CoH_122_TC_1. The sequence goes on along the minus strand of NZ_JBXWLA010000007.1, from coordinate 106,449 downwards.
AATGCCTGGGACGATGGGATCACTGGCTGCGATTCCTTTTTGGCTGCTGCTGATCCAACTGCCTTGGCAACTGTATTCACTCTTAGTGATGTTCAGTATCTGCATCGGTGTTTATCTGTGCCATCAGACGGCCAAAGACATGAAGGTGCACGATCATGGCAGTATCGTCTGGGACGAGTTTGTCGGGATGTGGATCACGCTGATGGCGCTGCCGGTCAATGATTGGCAGTGGGTAGCGGCAGGCTTCGTGATTTTCCGCATTCTTGATATCTGGAAGCCGTGGCCGATTCGTTGGTTTGATCGCAACGTTCATGGTGGTATGGGCATCATGGTTGACGACATCGTCGCTGGGGTATTTTCCGCCGGTATTATCTACCTGATTGGCCACCACTGGCCGGTTGGGTTGTTCTGATAACAAGGGCGCAGTGCAATACTGCGCCCTTGAGCACCACTCACCAAGCTATTCAAATCCTGGCACGCAACGCGGCACACAGGGCGTTCCCCCCTCGGCATTTCTTCCTGCGTTAGCACAGAACGTTACCTGTAGCGGATTTTCAGACGGCAGAAATGAAAACGCCCCCGCAAAAGCGGAGGCGCCTGTCAGTGTGGCGTGAGGATTACTGCGCCAGCCAGACCTCGATTTGCCGCTGGATGCCTGCAGCGTCCAGGCCAAGATCAACACGGACTTCTTCCTGACTGCCCTGGGAGATAAAGCTGTCCGGCAGGCCGATATTCAGCACAGGTACGACTCGGCGCTTGGCCATCAGCAACTCGTTCACACCGCTGCCAGCACCGCCCATAATGGCATTTTCTTCCAGCGTAATCAGTGCGTCGTGGCTGGTTGCCAGCGCCAGTATCAGCTGTTCGTCAAGTGGCTTCACGAAGCGCATGTCCACCAACGTAGCGTTCATGGTTTCCGCTACCTGTGCCGCTTCCGGCAACAGTGTACCGAAGTTCAGGATCGCCAGCTTTTCACCTTCACGGCGGACCACGCCTTTGCCTATCGGTAGCGCACTGAGCGGTTCCAGTGGCGCGCCGGTGCCGTTGCCGCGTGGATAGCGTACGGCGCTTGGGCCTTCATTGTAGTGATAACCGGTGTACAGCATCTGACGGCACTCGTTCTCATCGCTTGGCGTCATGATCACCATGGTTGGGATACAACGCATGAATGACAGATCAAATGCACCTTGGTGAGTTTGGCCGTCGGCGCCGACAATGCCGCCGCGATCGATAGCAAACATTACCGGCAATTTTTGAATGGCAACGTCGTGGATCAATTGATCGTAAGCACGTTGCAAGAAGGTGGAATAAATGGCCACCACCGGCTTGTAACCGCCAATCGCCAGGCCAGCGGCGAAGGTCACCGCATGCTGCTCGGCGATAGCCACATCAAAATATTGCTGTGGATAGTCACGGGAGAATTGCACCATGCCTGAGCCTTCACGCATTGCGGGAGTGATGGCCATCAGCGAGCTGTCTTTGGCGGCAGTTTCGCATAGCCAATCACCAAAGACTTTTGAATAGGTTGGCAGGCCCCCCGCGCTTTTTGGCAGAGTCCCGCTGGCTGGATCGAATTTGGGTACCGCATGGAAGCTGATCGGGTCTTTTTCCGCAGGGGCGTAACCGCGGCCTTTTTTGGTCATGATATGCAGCAACTGCGGGCCTTTCAGGTCACGCATGTTTTTCAGCGTGGCAACCAGGCCCTGGACATCGTGACCGTCGACCGGGCCGATGTAGTTAAAGCCCAGCTCTTCGAACAGCGTGCCTGGCACGACCATGCCTTTCAGGTGTTCTTCGGTGCGTTTGACCAATTCTTTGATTGGCGGCAGGCCAGACAGCACTTTTTTTCCGCCTTCGCGCAGGGTGGAGTAGAGCTTGCCGGACAGCAGTTGGGCCAGGTGATTATTCAACGCACCGACGTTCTCCGAGATCGACATTTCGTTGTCGTTCAGAACCACCAGCATGTCTGGGTTAATGTCGCCGGCGTGGTTCATGGCTTCAAACGCCATACCTGCGGTGATTGCGCCATCGCCGATCACGCAGACAGTGCGGCGATTTTTACCTTCACGTTCCGCTGCCACAGCCATGCCGAGCCCGGCGCTGATCGAGGTGGAAGAGTGGCCAACTGACAGCACATCGTATTCGCTTTCCGCACGCCACGGGAAAGGATGCAGGCCATTTTTCTGGCGAATAGTGGAGATTTTGTCACGGCGACCGGTCAGAATCTTATGTGGGTAGGCTTGATGGCCCACGTCCCATACCAGGTGATCGAACGGGGTTTGGTACACATAGTGCAACGCCACCGTCAGTTCGACGGTACCCAGCCCAGACGCAAAGTGGCCGCTGGAGCGACTGACGCTGTCCAGAAGGTATTGCCGAAGTTCGTCACACAGTTTCGGCAGGCTCTCTTTCGGCAACGAGCGGAGTTCATCGGGATTTTCCGCTAGCGCCAAGGTCGGGTATTTGGCTATATCAAGACTCATTCGATACTCATATCAGAGGATGTTACCCTTCATCTTTCAAGGTGCAGCGGTATTGGCCGCCTTCTCTCACCCCAGTCACTGGGATTGCCCAGTTCCGGGGGATTCGCTCAGTTGCCGCCTGGCTGCAACTTGAAGTCAATTGGGTATTACGTCACACGTTAATTGTCGCGTTCAATAATGAAGCTGGCTAACGCTCGCAATGGCGCTGTGTTATAAGATTGTGCTGCCAAAGTATCTAATGCAGCTAAAGCTTCCTGATAGAGATCCCACGCTTTTGCTTTCGCGCTGTCAAGCCCGAGCAAAGCTGGATAGGTGCTCTTTCCATGTTGCTGGTCTGCGCCTTGGCGTTTGCCAATTTTTTCGGTTTCGCCGACCACATCTAAAATATCATCCTGCACCTGGAACGCCAGGCCAATTGCAGCCGCGTAACGGTCGAGCTGTGGCAGCGCGGCACGACCAGGTTCTCCGGCGGCCAAGGCCCCGAGACGGACTGCGGCGCGGATTAATGCGCCGGTCTTGTGGCGATGGATCTGCTCCAATGCTTCCAGACCAACCTGCTGATCTTCGGCTTCGAGATCCAGCGACTGACCGCCACACATTCCCGCAACGCCGCTGGCGGTTGCCAATTCAGACACCATCGCTAACCGATCGCGCAACGCCACATCGGGCATGTCGGCATCGGCCAGAATGGAAAAGGCCAGCGTTTGCAGGGCATCGCCGGCTAAAATTGCGTTGGCCTCACCAAATTTGATGTGGCAAGTCGGCTGACCACGACGCAGGTCGTCGTCGTCCATGGCCGGCAGATCGTCATGGATCAGTGAGTAGGCGTGAATACATTCTACCGCAGCTGCGGGCGCATCCAAATTATTCAGTGATACGCCAAACATCTGCCCAGTGGTGTACACCAGGAACGGACGCAGGCGTTTGCCGCCCAGCAGCGCGCCGTGGCGCATTGCCGCCACCATATTGCCATTGTTGAACGGCAAGGGTGCGATAAAATCCAGCAGCGTGCGGTCGGCCCGCTGGCGCAACGCCTGCAGCTGGTCAGAAAAAGCGGTTTGTTGGACGGTCTCGGACATGGTGATTACTCGGCATCCGGTGTAAAAGGTGCCAGCGCAGTATCATCGGCACTGTCGTTAAGCAGAATTTGTACGCGCTGTTCCGCCTGCTGAAGCTTCTGCTGGCCCTGACGCGCGAGCTGTACGCCACGCTCGAACTCATTGAGCGCGTCTTCCAAAGGCAATTCACCCGATTCCAGACGCGTTACGATGTTTTCAAGCTCGCTGAGTGAGCTTTCAAAGCTGATGCTTTGCTCTGTACTGTCTGATTGTGCAGGTTTTTTCGGCATAGTTTTCTTTTTACATCATCATGTGAACAGTAGCGCCAGAGCCTATCCTAGCGGATTTTGATTAGCAAATCATGGCGCGCATGTGTGGTTTTGTGCACCGAGCCCCACCAGATGATGGTATACTCTGCGCCGCAAATGCGATTGATAAAACATTCGGTAGCCCCGAGGGCTTTATCAATCGCATATACATTGTAAATCCTTTTCCCACGTAATTCTGACAATAAAGACCGCCATGAAGTTTATCATTAAATTGTTCCCGGAAATCACCATCAAGAGCCAATCTGTGCGCTTGCGCTTTATCAAGATCCTCTCGACCAGTATCCGCAACGTCCTGAAGCAGTATGATGAAACACTGGCGGTTGTCCGTCACTGGGATCATATCGAAGTTCGCGCCAAAGATGAAAACCAGCGTCCGGTTATTGCCGACGCACTGACGCGCATTCCCGGTATACACCATATTTTGGAAGTGGAAGACCGCGACTATACCGACATCCACCATATTTTCGAGCAGACGCTGGAAGCCTATCGCGAGCAATTGGAAGGTAAAACCTTCTGTGTGCGGGTTAAACGCCGTGGCAAACAGGACTTTAATTCTCAGGACGTGGAGCGTTACGTCGGCGGCGGTCTGAACCAGCATATCGAAAGCGCGCGCGTTAAGTTGTCGCACCCGCAGGTGACGGTCAACCTGGAGATTGAAGACGACAAGCTGATGTTGGTGAAAGCCCGCCGTGAAGGCATCGGCGGTTACCCGGTGGGGACACAGGAAGACGTACTGTCGCTGATTTCTGGTGGTTTCGACTCAGGCGTTTCCAGCTATATGCTAATGCGTCGTGGTTGCCGCGTGCATTATTGCTTCTTCAATCTGGGTGGCGCTGCGCATGAAATTGGCGTGCGCCAGGTGGCTCACTATCTGTGGAACCGCTTTGCCAGTTCGCACAAGGTGCGGTTTATCGCTATCGACTTTGAACCCGTGGTTGGCGAGATCCTGGAAAAGGTTGAAGACGGCCAGATGGGCGTGGTGCTCAAGCGCATGATGGTACGTGCTGCTTCGCAGATTGCTGAACGTTATGGCGTGCAGGCACTGGTGACCGGTGAGGCCTTGGGCCAGGTGTCCAGCCAGACGCTGACGAACCTGCGCTTGATCGACAATGCGTCCGATACGCTGATCCTGCGTCCGCTGATCTCCCACGATAAAGAGCACATCATTAAAGTAGCGCGTGAGATTGGCACCGAGGATTTCGCCAAGACCATGCCGGAATACTGCGGTGTGATCTCGAAAAGCCCGACGGTAAAAGCAATCAAAGCGAAGATCGAAGAAGAAGAAGCTAACTTTGATTTCAGCATTCTCGATCGTGTGGTGAGCGAAGCCAAGAACGTGGATATTCGTACTATCGCCGAGCAAACGCAGGAACAGGTTACCGAAGTGGAAACCGTGGCGGCGTTTGGCACTGACGAGGTGATTCTGGATATTCGTTCCAACGACGAACAGGAAGATAAACCGCTGAAGCTGGATCAGGTAGAGGTAAAATCCCTGCCGTTCTACAAGCTCAGTACCCAGTTTGGCGATTTGGACCAGAGCAAAACCTACCTGCTGTACTGTGAGCGTGGCGTGATGAGCCGCCTGCAGGCGCTGTACTTGCTGGAGCAGGGGTATAGTAACGTCAAAGTCTATCGTCCTTAAATCCACTTCATACTTGAAGCTGCACCTGTGTTGGCTGCATGCGCTCACCCCGGTCACTTACTCAAGTAAGCTCTCGGGGATTCCCGCACTGGCCGCCGGGTTGCAGCTCCAATTATTTTGTGGATTATATATTTTAACCTCAGAACTGATGCTTGCTAATCGCGGAAGTCGTACATCCCCGGTATCAGCACTAATTGCGCCGCGATTTCCGCCGCTTTCGCTTTACCCAACAGCAAATCAATCAGCTTCAGCGCAAACTCCATAGACGTTCCCGGCCCTTGGCTGGTGAGCAGGTTAACGCGTGCATCAAAGACCACACGGCGCTCCATCCATTTGTCCGCAGGGATCTGTTCTTTCAATCCTGGGAACCCGGTCATATTCCCGATGGGAAACAGGTCGTGGTGCTGTAACACCAGTGCAGGTGCTGCACAGATAGCCGCGACGATATTGCCTTGCAGATGCATTTGACGCACTTTCTCCACCAGCAGCGGGCTGTCACGGAAACATTCGGCACCTTTCAAGCCGCCGGGCAGCACGATGGCATCAAAAGGCTCGTCCACAATCGATACCAAGGGCGCATCCGCCAACAGCTTAACGCCGCGCGAACAGACAATGGTCAGGTCGCCATCACTGGCCACACTGGCCGTAGTGACGTTAACGCCCGCTCGTACCAGCAGATCGATGGTAGTGACGGCTTCGGTTTCTTCGCTACCAGGTGCCAGGCAGACCAGCGCCGATACGCTCATATTCATTTTCCTTTCGCTTAATCAATTCAAACAGCCGCGCATTTTCTGGCAGGGTGATGCCATGGCTACGTGCGCGGCGCAGGAGGTAGCCGGTAATGTAGTCGATCTCCGTGTGCCGTTGGGTACGGATGTCTTGCAGCATCGAAGAGATATTGTCTGCGGTACTCTGGATCACGGCCATGACGTACTGCAGCAACCCTTCACAAGAGGTGTGGTAGCCCTCCATTTCCATCACACTGGAGACCTCGCGGCAGATAACTTCAATTTGCTCTGGATAGCGCTGAAGATCACCATTACGGCAGTTATACAGCGCCGTCAGCGGGTTGATTACGCAGTTGACGGCCAACTTACGCCAATTCGCAGAGGCAATATTATTGTGCCAGGCGACATCAGGCAGGGCTTGATGCAGCACCTCTGCCAGATGGCTGAGGGATATTGCCGGCGGGGAGGTTGGGCCAATATGCGTGGTGCCCCCCGCGACGTGGATAATCGTGCTGCCGTCATGGCGTGCTGCATGGGTTGTGGTTCCCTGCAATATCGGCTGGTTGTTTGCCGGGAGTTCATCCTGAGTACCCATGCCGTTATGCAGTAACAGGATGGCGCAGCGCGGGTTCAACTTCGGCAACAGCGCACTGACTGCGCCGGATACCTGCCAGGCTTTCAGGGTGACCAGCAGCAGTTCACTCTGCGCCAAATGTTCGGGATCGTTGGTGGGCAAATTACGGTTGAACGAGGGGCCATTAGGCTCAATCACGTTCACTGCGCAGAAGGGTTGTGGCACTCGCAACCATCCCTGTACGTCATGGCCCTGCTGATAAAGTCGAGAGAGCCACAGCTGTCCGAGCGCACCGCAACCAAGAATAGTTATTTTCATCCAGACTCCTTGGGGTAACGGGAATATCGCTCTATTACTGTCGTATAATTATAGACTTTTCCGTTGTTCGACGGGTTATTCGCCAACAGGTTAGGCAGATTTTGCCTGAGGCCTTAAAGCGGTTATCATGCTCGGCATCGAAATCGCCTATCGCATTAGGCTCTCATTCAGGAGGAAGAAGTATGCCATCTTTCGACATTGTTTCCGAAATTGATATGCAGGAAGTGCGTAACGCCGTTGAGAACGCCACGCGCGATCTTGGCACGCGTTGGGATTTCCGTAACGTGCCGGCCAGCTTCGAGCTGAACGAAAAAAATGAAAGCATTAAAGTTGCCAGCGAATCTGATTTTCAGGTGCAGCAGTTGCTTGATATTCTGCGTGAAAAGCTCAGTAAACGCAGTATCGAAGGCAGCGCGCTTGAGATCCCGGACGAAATGACCCATAGCGGAAAAACCTACAGTGTGGAAGCCAAGCTGAAGCAAGGTATCGAAGCCAGCCAGGCGAAGAAAATCGTCAAGTTGATCAAAGACAGCAAGCTGAAAGTTCAGGTGCAAATCCAGGGTGAAGAAGTCCGGGTAACCGGTAAGTCACGTGACGATCTGCAAGGCGTGATGGCGCTGGTACGCGGTGCCGATCTGGGGCAGCCGTTCCAGTTCAAGAACTTCCGCGATTAAGGTTTTTGCGAAGGCGAAGATCGTGAGGGGCCAGCTTGCTGGCCCTTTTCTTTACAGTGAATTCACCAGCGCTTCCAATTGGCCGCGGTTGGTTTGTTTGGTATCGACCTTTACATAGGCGCTGCGCTCTTCCGGGACCACTATTGCCTCCGCCACGCCCGGCTGGGCTTTCAGGCGGCTTTCCAAGGCTGAATCTTTCACTGCCAGTTCCGACAATGTAATACGTAGGCTACTGACGTATGGCGGTTCTTGCATGGTACTGCTGACCAAGAACCAAATGGCCGCCAGCACCGCGCCGGCGATAAATACCAGCCCAGCGCCCTGCAGGCCATACAGGAAACCGCCCAGACTGCCACCTATCGCGACGCCAATAAATTGGCTGGTAGAGTAAACGCCCATCGCCGTGCCTTTATAGCCAGCAGGGGATTCTTTACTGATCAGTGAAGGCAGGATTGCTTCCATCACGTTAAAAGCCATAAAGAATAACTGTACACCTGCAATGATGCCCCACAGGTGCGCGCCGGACAGCCACAACAGTATTTCAGCGCAGAACAGCACCGCCACGCAGCCCATAAAGACTTGCTTCATTCGGCGTTTCTTCTCAGCGTAAATGATAAAGGGCACGACGGCGGCAAAAGAAACCAGCATGGTGACCAGGTAGACGATCCAGTGTTCGCTCGGGGCCAAACCTGCTTTTTCCATCGCCAATGGGAGTGCCACGAAGCTGGACATCAGCAGAATATGCAGGCACATAATGCCGATGTTCAGTTTTAACAGGCGGGAGTTACTCAGCACTTTGCTGAAACTGCCGCGCACTATGCTGGATTCACGGTTCAGCACGTGATGGCTTGCGGAAGGCACGACCGTCAGAGTGATTACGATACCGGCCAGTGCCAGCACGGCAATCATCCAAAACAGCGCATGCAGGCCGAAGGCGTGGGTGACAATCGGGCCGACGACCATAGCAATAGCGAAAGTTATACCGAAGCTCACGCCGATAAACGCCATGGCCTTGGTACGGTTTTGTTCCCGGGTGAGATCTGACAGCAGCGCCATGACTGCCGCCGCGATAGCGCCAGAACCTTGTAATGCCCTGCCAAGAATAACACCCCAGATAGAGTCGGTTGCGGCGGCAATCACGCTGCCCAAAGCAAAGATCAGCAGGCCGCCGACAATCAGCGGTTTGCGGCCGATGCGGTCGGAGATCAGACCAAAGGGGATCTGGAAGACAGCCTGTGCCAGGCCGTAAATGCCGATAGCAATACCGATCAATGTTTCGCTGGCACCGTTCAATGCCATGCCGTAGGTGGTCAGTACCGGCAGCACCATAAACATGCCGAGCATGCGCAGTGAAAATACCGTTCCTAATCCCCAGGTCGCCCGGCGCTCCAGCGGGGTCATTGCATTATCGTTCATTAAAACCTCATTAAAAGCCATTCCGTCAGGTTATCGGTGATAACGCCTGATGGGATAGCTTCTGTTAAAACTGCGTCATTTTAGTGTGAAGGGTAGGGGGGGTAAATCTAATGTTGTTTAGCAGATATTACAGCTTCCCCTTGAAGCTACAGCGCTGTTGACCGCGAGCACTTACCCCGGTCACTTGGTTGGTCAAGCTCCCGATGATTCGCACTCTTGCCGCCTTGTTGCAGCTCCGATCATTTCGGGAGTAAACGGATTTCTGAACTGACAAATAAAATGGGCCGCTTACGCGGCCCATTTACAGACGATTTGGCTTACCAGACGTACGTCATCAGGGCTTCCGGCGCCGCGGTGGCGCTGAAGTCGATAGACATCATGACGCTCAACGAGGTGATGGCAACGATCGAGAACACGAATAGCTTACGTGCCCACACGCTGTCATTTTCGGTTTTGTAACCACGCAGTGCCATGCCCAACCACCATACGCTTACCGCCGCAGCGACGATCAGGTATTTGTAGCCAGCGTAGCCGCCCAGGGTCAACATCAGGGTGGCAATCATAAACGCCACAATGTAGACCGTGATGTGGTTCTTCGCCACCGAAATGCCTTTGACGACCGGCAATACCGGGATGTTCGCCGCTTGGTAATCTTTAAAGCGGAAGATGGCAATCGCATAGGAATGCGGCATCTGCCACAGGCTAAAGATAGCCAGCAGGATCAACGCACCAGCATCGAACTCATTGGTCACCGCGCAGTAACCGATAACCGGTGGCGCAGCGCCCGACAAGCTGCCGATCAAGGTGCCGTATACCGAGTGACGCTTCATGTACAGGCTGTAGACGCCGACATACACCACGAAACCCATCACCGCCAGCCACATGGCTAACGGGTTGGCACCGATATACAGCAACGCAAAGCCCGCAATACCCAGAGCGGTAGCATAAACCAGGCTTACACTCGGCGCGATCAGGCCTTTAACCAGCACCCGATTCTTCGTTCTCTCCATTTTCTTGTCGATGTCACGGTCAATGTAGTTGTTAAACACACAGCCCGAAGCGACAACCAACGAGACACCCACGAGGGTGGCGAGAAACAGGGGATAGTCGATGCTCCCTTTGGAGGCGAGCAAAAATCCCCCGACGACAGAAATTAAATTGCCGAAAATAATTCCTGGTTTAGTTACTTGCAGGTATTGCTTAATCATCACGTCCAGCTCTGCTCTTAATCGACCATCATATTGATGTTGAGGTTGTACATAATCCAGAGTGAACCTACAACAACGATACCGATGATCATAGCGGTGAACAGTAATGCCACCAGGTTCCAGCGCTCTTCCGATGAGGTATTCATGTGCAGGAAGTAAATCAGGTGAACAACAACCTGAATCACTGCCATGCCAACGACAACCGCCAGAATGGTTGAATGAGAGGCTGTACCGCTCATGACCATCGCAAATGGAATCACCGTCAGGATGATCGACAGAATAAAGCCGATCAGATAGGTCTTGACGCTACCGTGGCTTGCGCCGCCGTGAGAAGTTTCATGGGATGAATGACTCATGACATAACCCCCAGCAGGTAAACAACGGTGAATACGCAGATCCAGACCACGTCCAGGAAGTGCCAGAACAGGCTCAGGCACATCAGACGGGTTTTGTTGGTTGACGTCAGGCCACGCTTGCTGACCTGAATCATCATGATGACAATCCACACCAGGCCGGTAGTCACGTGCAGACCGTGGGTAGCAACCAGTGCGAAGAAGCCGGACAGGAACGCACTGCGATCCGGACCATAACCTTCAACAATCAGGTGATGGAATTCATAGATTTCCATCGCTACGAAGCCCAGACCAAACAGGAAGGTCAGGAACAGCCAGGTATTAACGCTGCCAACCTTGCCTTTGTTCATGCCGATCATCGCCATACCGTAGGTGATGGAGCTGAACAACAGCAGGAAGGTTTCAACCAGGACAAACTTCAGATCGAAGATGTCTTTGCCAGAGGGACCGCCCGCGGTCCCGTTCACCAGTACTGCATAAGTCGCGAACAAGCTCGCAAACAAAATACAGTCGCTCATCAGGTAGATCCAGAATCCGAAGACTTTGGTCTCTCCTGCGTCGTGGTGCCCATGCTCTGCATGGGCTGCGTTATGGTTAGTCAGAGTATCAGTTGACATGTTTCACGCCTGCTTTGCTGATTTGTTCATAGTGTTGGTTTTCAATGCGCTCGATTTCATCAACCTGCACATAGTAATCAACATCTTCATCGAAGCTCTTGGCAATCCAGGTCACGATCATACCTACGAAGGCAGCGATCGCCATCCACCAGATGTCCCAGATCATCGCGAAACCAAATACCAGGCTGAAGCCAGCAATAATCACACCGGCGCCGGTATTTTTCGGCATATGAATGGGTTCGTATTTCGCCGGCTTCTTATAAGCTTCGCCTTTTTCTTTCATGTCCCAGAACTCATCACGGTCATGAATCTGTGGCACTACGGCAAAGTTATAGAACGGCGGTGGAGACGAGGTCGCCCACTCCAGCGTACGAGCACCCCATGGGTCACCGGTCAGGTCACGGTTCTGCTCACGGTCACGCACACTGACGTAGATCTGAATCAGTTGGCACAGGATACCGCAGGCAATCAGAGCCGCGCCGCCAGCTGCTACGAGCAGCAGTGGGTGGAACTCTGGGTTGATGTTCTGGCTGATACGACGAGTCATACCCATAAAGCCCAGAGCATACAGCGGCATGAAGGCCACGAAGAAACCGATGATCCAGAACCAGAACGCACGGATACCCCATTTTTCGTTCAGCGTGAAGCCGAAGGATTTAGGGAACCAGTAGGTCAGGCCAGCGAAGCAACCGAACACCACACCACCGATAATCACGTTATGGAAGTGGGCAATCAGGAACAGACTGTTGTGCAGCACGAAGTTCGCGCCCGGTACTGCCAGCAGAACGCCGGTCATCCCACCAACGGAGAAGGTGATGATGAAGCCGATGGTCCACAGCATTGCGGAGTTGAGCTGAATGCGGCCTTGGTACATGGTGAACAGCCAGTTGAAGATTTTCACCCCGGTAGGGATGGAAATGATCATGGTGGCGATACCGAAGAAGGCGTTAACGTTAGCGCCGGACCCCATGGTAAAGAAGTGGTGCAGCCATACGATGAACGACAGAACGGTAATCGCGATGGTTGCCCATACCAGTGAGGTATAGCCGAACAGGCGTTTTCTTGAGAAGGTCGCGGTGACTTCAGAGAACACACCAAACACTGGCAGAACCAGGATATACACCTCTGGGTGACCCCAGGCCCAAATCAGGTTGATGTACATCATCATGTTGCCGCCCATATCATTGGTAAAGAAATGGAAGCCCAGGTAGCGATCCAGGGTCAGCAACGCGATAGTCACGGTCAGAATTGGGAAAGAAACGATGATCAGGACGTTAGTACACAGCGCCGCCCAGGTGAACACCGGCATCTTCATTAAAGGCATGCCAGGAGCACGCATCTTCATGATGGTTGCGAAGAAGTTCACACCGGTCAACAAGGTACCCAGACCAGAAATCTGCAGACTCCAGATCCAGTAATCGACCCCGACACCAGGACTGTATTCCTTGCCCGACAGCGGCGGATACGCCAACCAGCCTGTCTGCGCGAACTCACCGACACCCAGAGAGATGTTGATCAGCACGACACCCACCACGAAGAACCAGAAGCTCAGGGAGTTCAGGAACGGGAAGGCAACGTCACGAGCACCGATTTGCAACGGTACGACCACGTTCATCAGACCGACCACGAAAGGCATCGCCATGAAGAAGATCATGATCACGCCGTGAGCGGTAAAGATTTGGTCGTAGTGGTGCGGCGGCAGGAATCCGGCCTCGCCGGCGGACGCAAGCGCCTGCTGGCTACGCATCATGATGGCATCGGCGAAACCACGCAGCAACATAACCATTGCCACGATGATGTACATGATACCAATTTTTTTATGGTCGACCGAAGTCAGCCAGTCTTTCCATAGCCACTTCCACTTGCCGAAATAGGTTATCAGGGCCAGCAGAGCCAAGCCCCCAATAATAATTGCAGCAACGGTGACTACGATGATTGGTTCGTGGTACGGAACCGCATCAAGCGTTAATTTTCCCAACATCAGTTTTATTCCTCGGCTCCGGCGTGAGCATGTTCACCCATGTCCATACCCTGGCTCATGTCCATACCTTCGTGCGCGGAAGCGCCTTTGTGCATGTCCATATCGCCCATGAATTTGCCAATCGTTTCTTTGAACAAATTCGGTTTGACACTGGAGAAGTACTCGACCGGGTTATTTTCACTCGGCTCTGCCAGTTTGTTAAAGTCGCTGGTGGCGTTAAGGTTAGTCGACGATGCTTTCACCTTGGCAACCCACTGATCGAAGTCGCCTTCGGTTGGGGTGACAATGGCGGTGAATTTCATGCCGGAGAACCCGCGACCGCTGAAGCTGCTGGAAATACCGTCGTATTTGCCTGCTTCATTGCCGATCAGGTGCAGTTTGGTCTGCATCCCGGCCATCGCATAAATCTGCCCACCTAACTGAGGAATAAAGAACGAGTTCATTACCGAGTTAGAGGTGATCTTGAATTCGACTGGAACATCTTTCGGGAAGGCCAGCTCATTAACGGTTGCGATGCCTTGTTCTGGGTAGATAAACAGCCATTTCCAGTCAAGCGACACGACTTCGATCGTCATTGGCTTTTTGTCAGTGACAATCGGCTTGAACGGGTCGAGTTCGTGCGTCGTTTTCCAGGTAATGGTGCCAAGGATGGCGATGATAATGATAGGAATGGTCCAGACGACCGCTTCGATCTTGTTGGAATGTGACCAGTTCGGACTGTATTTGGCATCTTTGTTGGAAGCACGGTACTTCCAGGCAAAGGCGAACGCCATAAAGATAACTGGTACCACTACGATCAACATTAATGCGATTGCGGTGATAATCAGTGTCCGTTGCTCAACACCAATTGCTCCTTTGGGATTCATCAATACCATATTGCAACCACTGAGCATTACAGTGGAAGCAATTAAGGCCAACATCCCAATACTTTTATTGTATTTCTTAAGTCTCATCTAACGACCTCAATTACAAAGGCTCTATTGTCGTTTCATGTGTGCGGGCATTTTACGGGAAGGTTGCAGTACTGTAAACATGCTTAAGGGAGTGTCAGCGGCTTGTTGACACTTTCTGTTAAGGGGGTCACAGATGTCACGCTGCGTGACAATTTACTAATGGCAACAACGCGTTGGCACGCTGAATCGTGCCGGGTAATTCGTATGTTAAGGAAAACTAAAGGTATGATGAATCTTGCATGTAGAAACCCTTTTTTGAAATACGAATGAAAGGTTTATTTAATGTAAAATTATTGTGTCTTAAAAGTGAATTTAATTTTATTTCTGACTGCCGCACTCGGATAAAAAAATAATTTGGACGGGAATTATATTTTTTAACTAAATAAATACATCACTCTGATGCATTTTTGCCGACCGGCGCGATGACCGGTCGGCGATATCACGCCAATTTAGTACGGCGTAACGCCAGATAATCCAGCACACTGCCCATTGCAATGCCCACCAGACTCAACGCGGCGCCTAACTGCAACAGCCGATCGGCCAGATTTGGCAAGGCACTCCAGTCAAGCGCGTTGGTGATCAGTAGAACCAGCCACAGGCCCAACAACGAGCAGCCCAGCGTCAGCATGCGTAATGCCCAACGGTAATACTGGCGGAACTCGGTGCGCGGCATGAAATTATCGGTACGTTGGGTATATTCCAGCGTCTGACGGCACAGGCGCAGCAGCAACAGGCCCGGCAGGGCAGCGGCGATTGAGAATAAATAAAAGAGCGGCCAGCCGTGTGCTTCGACAAACCAGCCGGCAATCGGGCCAACATAAACGCGCCCAACGGCGGACAGTGCAGACAAAAGTGCAAACTGGGTGGCGGAAAATGACTTGTTGCACAGCGTCATCAGTAATGCGACGAAGGCTGCGGTCCCCATTCCTCCGCACAGATTTTCCAGGAAAATGGCGCTGCCCATGGTCATAAGGTTTTTATCGGTAACGGCAAGGATCCAATAACCGAGATTGGAAACCGCCTGCAGGATACCGAACAGCATCAGCGCGCGGAACAAACTCAGGCGCTGCATCAGCACGCCGCCAAACAGGGCGCCGACGATGGTGGCGAACAGGCCCAGCGTTTTATTCACCAGACCGACTTCCCCGGCATCGAAGCCAACGCCGCGGATCAGGAAGGTGGTGCTCAGGCTGCCGGCAAAGGCATCCCCCATCTTGTACATCACGATCAACAGTAAAATCAGCCAGGCGTTGTTACGCGCAAAGAAATCACGCAACGGGGCAACCACCGCTTGTTCCATGGTGCGTGGCGCAGGAATGCTGTCGTCCGGTTCGGGAGCCATCAAGGTGGCGGCAATACCAATCAGCATCAGCCCAGCCATCAACCAATAGGTTGACTGCCAGCCAAAATAGCGATCGGCCAGCCACAGCGCTAACCCACCGGAGACCAACATCGCCAGGCGATAACCCAGAACCGAGATAGCGGCGCCGGCACCGCGTTCTTCAGCGCTCAGCAGGTCAGTTTTATAGGCGTCAAAAACGATATCCTGCGATGCAGAACAGAAGGCGACCAGTACCGCCAACGCCGCCAGCCACCACAAGTCTTGCGCCGGCTGCATAAAGCCCATCGCAACAATTGACGCGACCAGCAGTAATTGGCTGATCAGCAACCAGCCACGCCGCCGCCCAAGGAATGGCGGGGTATAGCGGTCCATAAAGGGGGACCACAGGAATTTGAACACATAGGCCTGGCCAACCAGAGAGAAAATACCAATGGTTTTCAGATCGATGTTTTCGACGGTCATCCAGGCTTGTAGCGTGCCGGAGGTCAGTGCCAGTGGCAGACCCGACGCAAAGCCCAGCAGCAGGAGGATGGCAGAATTACGCTGGGTGAAAATATTCAGATACTGTTTCGACATGAGTTCCCTGTCTGCACCGCCCGATGATCCGGGCGGCACAAGGCGAGCGCGGCTTAACGCGCGTTTTGCTTGATAAAGTCGTTGACGCTGGTGTCTTGCGCCATATCGGCAATAACGTCACCCAGCACGCTATTAACCGCGTTGGTGATTTTCTCGTTGGTTGCGGTGAAGGCGCCCTGGACGTTATACGTGGAGCGATAGTTCTTCACCTGCTTGCTGCCGTTCTTCGCCTGAGCGATGATCGAAATATCCGCCTTGGTGGTGATGTTGTAGCGGAGGTTGCCTTCAGAGACGTCCGCATACAGGTTATTGACGACGATTTGCAGGTCAACCGCACCGTCTGCGCCAATCATGTAACCGCGAGCGCCCATTTGTTTCTCCAGCACTTCTTGCAGCAGGAAGCGCAGATCACGTGATGGCGTCAGCGTCACAAGCTGACCGTCGCGGTTCACTTTTGCCAGTGCCTGATCTTTACGCTGATCCGCACCGTTAATGCTGATGGTTACGCCTTGCAGCGTAGGATCTTGCTGCGGCAGCACAATTTTTGGCGTCACGTTCAAGGTGTTGCTGCTGGTAGCACAGCCAGCCAGCATCAGTGCGGCCAACAGTGGAAGGCAAAGTTTTTTCAACATAGTTACTGTCTCATTCTCGATGGATTTTAAGCTGCTGCAAACCGCCAAAGGCAGAGCGGCGGGTTTGAGCACGCTTTCTGTAATAATCAGAGCGGGATAGCCAACAACAAATTGTCGACATCATAGCATCGCCGCCAGCCGGAGGAAGCGCAGAACGCACCGGAGTGACAAATTTTTACCTGCCGTTGATAAAAACATGCTTTTTTGACCGCCTCAATCAGATAAACCTCAAGCGGCGGCGGATGTTGACCATTTTTTGCCCGCAGAAAAGAGAAATTTACCTGAGGAATGGTCTAAAAGGGGGGAAAGCGGCTAATATTGAAATAGATGGGGCGGTCCTCTGCCGGTGTAGTAAAGGAGATCCTATGATTCGCGAGCAAATAGAAGCAAAGTTAAGGGCGGCGTTTGAGCCCGCGTATCTGGAAGTCGTTGATGAAAGTTATCGTCACAACGTTCCGGCGGGTTCAGAAAGCCATTTTAAAGTCGTATTGGTCAGCGATCGCTTCGTCGGCGAACGTTTTCTGACTCGGCATCGTTCAATTTACGGCGTGCTGTCTGAAGAGTTGGCAGATGGCGTCCATGCGTTGGCATTGCACACCTATACCCTGAAAGAGTGGGAAGGTTTGCAAGATACCGTGCCAGCATCACCCCCATGTCGTGGGGCCGGTACCCTAGCCTGATGGCTAAATTTGCGGTATCAGTGGAACTTTGACCACGAATTGGGGTATTACTACAGACGAATTTTGGAACGGCCTGCGGGCCGTGTCTGTTTTTGACGACGACACAGCCGATGCGCCATGCAGCTAAGGCCGGGTCGGTTTCGGCGGCCTTTTGGCGATCAAATCGACAAAAGTGTGAGTTTTAGCGCGCCGCCGCCGCCTTGCTTTCCTCGACTCGCTCCGCATGCGCCGCTATAATGTCGCGTCTTATTTTTCCGGAATGGTTTCGGGACGCTTCTGTCATCAGGAAACTCGGTTCTGTAATGTAGCCGTCCTGGTTCTTGGAACGGAGTTGACCGAGCACTGTGATTTTTTTGAGGTAACAAGATGCAAGTTTCAGTAGAAACCACTCAAGGCCTTGGGCGCCGTCTCTCTATTACTGTACCCGCTGATACAATCAAGCAGGCTATCAAAAAAGAGCTGATCAACGCGGCAAAAAGCGTTCGTATCGATGGCTTCCGTAAAGGCCATGTACCGATGAACATCGTTGAGCAGCGTTATGGCGCTTCCGTTCGCCAAGACGTGCTGGGCGAAGCGATGCAACGCAGCTTTGTTGATGCGATCATCAAAGAAAAGATCAATCCGGCTGGCGCACCAAACTATGTGCCGGGCGAGTACAAAGAAGGTGAAGACTTCACCTTCGCCGTTGAGTTCGAAGTGTATCCAGAAGTTGAGCTGAAAGGCCTGGATGGCATCGAAGTTGAGAAGCCAGTTGTCGAAGTTAACGACGCTGACGTTGACACTATGCTGGACACTCTGCGTAAACAGCAGGCGACCTGGAAAGACAGCGATCGCGCAGCGCAAGCTGAAGACCGTGTGACTGTTGACTTCTCTGGTTCTATCGACGGTGAAGAGTTTGAAGGCGGCAAAGCCTCTGACTTCGTACTGGCTATGGGCCAGGGCCGCATGATCCCAGGCTTCGAAGAAGGTCTGGTCGGTCATAAAGCCGGTGAAGAATTCACCATCGACGTTAACTTCCCAGAAGATTACCACGCTGAAAACCTGAAGGGCAAAGCGGCTAAGTTCGCTATCGTTCTGAAGAAAGTAGAAGAGCGTGAGCTGCCAGAGCTGACTGAAGAGTTCATCAAACGTTTCGGCGTGGCTGATGGTTCTATCGAAGGCCTGCGTGCTGAAGTGCGTAAAAACATGGAGCGCGAGCTGAAAGGCGCAGTGCGTAACCGCATCAAGACTCAGGCAATCGACGGTCTGGTCAGCGCTAACGAAATCGACGTTCCAGCTGCGCTGATCGACGGCGAAGTTGACGTTCTGCGCCGTCAGGCTGCACAGCGTTTCGGTGGCAACGAGAAGCAAGCGCTGGAACTGCCACGTGAACTGTTCGAAGAACAGGCTAAGCGTCGCGTTGTTGTTGGCCTGCTGCTGGGCGAAGTGATCAGCACCAACGATCTGAAAGCTGACGAAGATCGCGTTAAAACGCTGATCGAAGAAATGGCTTCTGCTTACGAAGATCCAAGTGAAGTTGTTGAGTTCTACAGCAAAAACAAAGAGCTGATGAACAATATGCGCAACGTTGCTCTGGAAGAACAAGCGGTTGAAGCCCTGCTGGCAAAAGCGAAAGTGACTGAGAAAGCCACTACCTTCAGCGAGCTGATGAACCAGACTCAACAGGCGTAATGCCTGTACGTCGGGGCGCACAGGTTGCGCCCTTGGGAACGGCTTGCTGAGTCCCGGCGTTAAAAAAGCCCGTAACCTTCGGTTGCGGGCTTTTCTTTTGGCCACGTTGCTGATTAATCTCAGGTTAAGCGTGACAATATGCACTATATTTACACTGTTGTTCTTGGAACAGTCTGGCATGATGTTTACTGCCAGTTCGTGGGTGCGCAGGGTAACCGCTAAAAATACGTGACCGGGCTTGAAAATCTCTCAGCGGCCCCAATCTGTAAAAAGTATATGTATACCCTATAGCTTTCAAGTTGCAGCTAGGCGCCCAACTCGCTCATCCCCAGGCGCTTACTCGAGTAAGTAACTGGGGTGAGCAAGTGCAGGTAACAACGCTGTGACTTGAAAGATGACGGGGAAAGGCTGTTTGCCAGAGTGCGCGGGATAAGAAAAACCGTCGGGTACGTGTGGCGTGGGTCGAATGCTTGAGCATAGTCATCATGACCGTTCTCAAGTAGAATCGGTGTAATAGGGTGTAACCCTGGCCGCCAAGGCAATTTCTATTAGGAGACGGTAATGTCATACAGTGGCGAACGAGATCAATTTGCACCTAACATGGCCCTGGTGCCGATGGTGGTAGAGCAGACTTCACGCGGGGAGCGTTCTTACGACATCTATTCCCGCCTGCTGAAAGAGCGCATTATTTTCCTGACCGGCCAGGTCGAAGATCACATGGCCAACCTGATTGTGGCGCAGATGCTGTTCCTCGAGGCAGAAAGCCCGGAAAAAGACATTTACCTGTACATTAACTCCCCGGGTGGCGTGATCACCGCTGGCATGTCAATCTATGACACCATGAAGTTCATCAAACCGGATGTCAGCACCATTTGTATGGGCCAGGCATGCTCGATGGGCTCGTTCCTGCTGACTGCCGGTGCTAAAGGCAAACGCTTCTGCCTGCCAAATTCACGTGTGATGATCCACCAGCCGCTGGGCGGCTATCAGGGCCAGGCGACGGATATCGAAATCCATGCGCGTGAAATCCTGAAGGTGAAGGCTCGCATGAATGAGCTGATGGCAGAACATACCGGCCAGTCATTGGAGCAGATCGAACGCGATACCGAGCGTGATCGCTTTATGACCGCGGAAGAAGCAGTAGAATATGGTCTGGTTGACGGCATTCTGACGCACCGCAAGTAAGACCACGCGGCTGGCGAGGTAATATGTGCGAGCCGATAGACTATAGTAATCAGAGCGGGCGCGGCTCGCTCTGGTGAGCATTATCGGCATTCCCGGTATGAATTGGGGCGCACGATCGCCGTGATTTTCCTGCGGAACAAAGACTAAAGAAGAGGTTTACTGATGACAGATAAGCGCAAAGACGGTTCAGGAAAGCTGCTGTACTGCTCTTTCTGCGGCAAAAGCCAGCATGAAGTGCGTAAGCTGATTGCCGGTCCGTCAGTGTATATCTGCGATGAATGTGTTGACCTGTGTAACGACATTATTCGCGAAGAGATTAAAGAAGTTGCCCCGCACCGTGAGCGCAGTGCGCTACCGACGCCGCACGAGATCCGCCACCACCTGGATGACTACGTCATTGGTCAGGAGCAGGCGAAGAAAGTGCTGGCTGTTGCGGTGTATAACCACTACAAACGCTTGCGCAATGGCGATACCAGTAACGGTATTGAGTTGGGCAAAAGCAATATTCTGCTGATTGGCCCGACCGGTAGCGGTAAAACCTTGCTGGCGGAAACGCTGGCGCGCTTCCTGGATGTCCCTTTCACCATGGCCGATGCCACCACGCTGACCGAAGCCGGTTATGTGGGTGAGGACGTGGAAAATATTATCCAGAAGCTGCTGCAGAAATGTGACTACGATGTGCAGAAAGCACAGCGTGGCATTGTCTATATCGATGAAATTGATAAGATTTCTCGTAAATCAGACAATCCGTCTATTACCCGTGATGTTTCGGGTGAAGGCGTGCAGCAGGCACTGTTGAAGCTGATCGAAGGCACCATTGCTGCCGTTCCACCGCAAGGGGGTCGTAAGCATCCGCAGCAGGAATTCCTGCAGGTTGATACCTCGAAAATCCTGTTTATCTGTGGTGGCGCATTTGCCGGCCTGGATAAGGTGATCGGTCAGCGCGTCAATACCGGTTCCGGTATCGGCTTCGGCGCAACCGTGAAGGGTGAAGCAGAGAAAGCAACGGAAGGCGAATTGCTGCTGCAGGCTGAACCGGAAGATCTGATCAAGTTTGGTTTGATCCCAGAGTTCATTGGTCGTCTGCCGGTGGTCGCTACGCTCAGCGAGCTGAGCGAAGATGCGCTGATTCAGATCCTGAAAGAGCCGAAAAATGCCCTGACCAAACAGTATCAGGCGTTGTTCAATCTGGAAGGTGTCGAGCTCGAATTCCGTGAAGAAGCGTTGAATGCTATCGCCAAGAAAGCCATGACACGTAAAACCGGTGCACGTGGCCTGCGTTCTATCGTAGAAGGCGCGCTGCTGGATACCATGTATGACCTGCCCTCTATGGACAGCGTCGACAAAGTGGTGATCGACGAGTCGGTCATTGCCGGTCAGTCCAAACCGTTACTGATTTACGGCAAGCCGGAAGCGCAGGCTTCAGGCGAATAATTCGCCAGTCAAACCAGAAAGTTAATACCAAAATGGGGGATTTTATCCCCCATTTCTTTTTCCTGCATTCTTGCCGTTGAATGTAAGAGATTCATCCCCATATACTCATTAACCAGATTTTATGAAACGTTTGATGCTTGCGTCTCATGAGATTCCCCTCAACCTGGCGGAAGTTAAACTTAAGAGAGAGCTCTATGAACCCTGAGCGTTCCGAACGCATTGAAATCCCCGTCTTGCCGTTGCGCGACGTGGTGGTTTATCCGCACATGGTGATCCCGTTATTTGTTGGCCGGGAAAAATCGATTCGGTGCCTCGAAGCAGCAATGGATCATGATAAGAAGATCATGCTGGTGGCACAGAAAGAGGCCTCAACGGATGAACCTGGCATTAATGATTTGTTCTCTGTCGGCACCGTAGCGTCGATCCTGCAGATGCTGAAATTGCCCGATGGCACGGTAAAAGTGCTGGTAGAAGGTCTGCAACGGGCACGTATTACTACGCTTTCCGACAGCGGTGAGCATTTTGCTGCCCAGGCAGAATATCTTGAGTCGCCGGCAATTGATGAGCGTGAGCAAGAAGTCCTGGTGCGTACAGCCATCAATCAGTTTGAAGGCTACATCAAACTGAACAAGAAAATTCCACCGGAGGTGCTGACGTCATTGAACAGCATCGACGATGCTGCACGCCTGGCGGATACCATCGCTGCGCATATGCCGCTGAAACTCAGCGACAAGCAGTCGGTACTGGAGATGTTCGATATTACTGAACGTCTGGAGTACCTGATGGCGATGATGGAATCGGAAATCGACCTGCTGCAGGTTGAGAAACGTATCCGTAACCGCGTCAAAAAACAGATGGAAAAAAGCCAGCGTGAGTACTATCTGAATGAGCAGATGAAGGCGATTCAGAAAGAACTGGGTGAAATGGACGACGCGCCGGACGAGCATGAAGCGCTGAAGCGTAAGATTGAAGCGGCCAAAATGCCGAAAGAAGCGCGCGAAAAAACCGAAGCGGAACTGCAAAAGCTGAAAATGATGTCACCGATGTCTGCGGAAGCGACCGTGGTACGCGGGTACATCGATTGGATGTTGCAGGTACCGTGGAATGCGCGCAGCAAGGTGAAAAAAGACCTGGTTAAGGCGCAGGAAGTGCTCGATATCGATCACTACGGCCTGGAACGCGTCAAGGATCGTATCCTTGAGTATCTCGCAGTGCAGAGCCGCGTTAGCAAAATCAAAGGGCCGATCTTGTGCCTGGTAGGGCCTCCAGGCGTGGGTAAAACCTCGCTGGGGCAGTCGATCGCCAAGGCGACCGGCCGCCAGTACGTGCGTATGGCACTGGGCGGCGTGCGCGATGAAGCGGAAATCCGCGGGCATCGACGCACCTATATCGGCTCAATGCCGGGCAAGCTGATCCAAAAAATGGCCAAGGTGGGGGTGAAAAACCCGCTGTTCCTGCTCGATGAGATCGACAAAATGTCTTCGGACATGCGTGGTGATCCTGCTTCTGCACTGCTTGAGGTGCTGGATCCGGAACAGAACGTGGCGTTTAACGATCACTACCTGGAAGTCGATTACGATCTGTCCGACGTGATGTTTGTTGCCACCTCAAACTCGATGAACATTCCTGCGCCGTTGCTGGATCGTATGGAAGTGATCCGCCTGTCAGGCTATACCGAAGATGAGAAGCTTAATATTGCCAAGCAACACCTGTTGCCGAAGCAGCTTGAGCGCAATGCCCTGAAGAAAGGTGAACTGACGGTAGACGACAGCGCCATTGTCGGCATTATCCGTTTCTACACCCGTGAAGCTGGGGTGCGTAGCCTGGAGCGTGAAATCTCCAAGCTGTGCCGTAAAGCGGTGAAAACGCTGCTGATGGACAAGAAGACCAAGCATATTGAGATCAACGGCGACAACCTGAAGGATTACCTGGGTGTGCAGCGCGTCGATTATGGTCGTGCGGATACCGAAAACCGTGTGGGCGAAGTTACTGGCCTGGCGTGGACGGAAGTGGGTGGCGATCTGCTGACCATTGAAACCGCCTGCGTACCGGGCAAGGGCAAGCTGACCTACACCGGTTCTCTGGGTGAAGTGATGCAGGAATCGATTCAGGCTGCACTGACCGTGGTGCGTGCGCGCGCGGACAAATTGGGGATTAATCCTGATTTTTACGAGAAGCGTGACATCCACGTGCACGTGCCGGAAGGCGCTACGCCGAAAGATGGCCCAAGTGCCGGTATTGCGATGTGCACAGCGCTGGTTTCCTGCCTGACAGGCAACCCGGTTCGCGCAGATGTGGCAATGACCGGTGAGATCACGTTGCGTGGTCAGGTGTTACCTATTGGTGGTCTGAAAGAGAAACTGCTGGCGGCGCATCGCGGCGGTATCAAAACCGTGCTGATTCCTTTTGAGAACAAGCGCGATCTGGAAGAGATTCCGGACAACGTTATCGCCGATCTGGATATTCATCCGGTGCAGCGAATCGATGAAGTTTTGAACCTTGCGTTGCAAAACCCGGCCTTCGGCGCACTGCCGGTAGCGGCAAAATAGTGACGAATCGCAAAAACCATTGATAAAACTTATGCTGGCAAGTCATTTCGGACTTGCCAGTCTTTTTTTGTACCGCTAAGTTAGAAAGCTATCGGCCCGCGTTTTGTCATGCTTTCGGTGGCTTGCCAAGGTTCGATGGGATTGATATAACAGCTGCGCTGTCGCAACCGTAGGGATTTTTCGGTGCGACGATTGAATTCTAGAGGGGATGATAGAGTGAATAAGTCACAACTGATCGACAAAATTGCCGCAGGTGCTGATATTTCCAAAGCGGCAGCTGGACGTGCTTTAGATGCAGTCATTGCATCTGTTACCGAATCCTTGAAGGAAGGGGATGACGTGGCTCTGGTTGGTTTCGGTTCTTTTACAGTGCGTGAGCGTTCAGCCCGTACTGGCCGTAATCCACAAACCGGTAAAGAGATCAAAATCGCGGCAGCCAAAGTTCCGGCCTTCCGTGCAGGGAAAGCGCTGAAAGACGCAGTAAACTGATTGTTTGCGTCTAACCGTTTAGCGTTACAGGGTTTTGTAATAAACAATCACCTGACGCAACGGTGCTGGTAAGGTAAGATATAAGGCGCATCAGATTGATGCGCTTTTTTTATTTTTGTCGCAGGGAACGCGCCTGCGCAAGGGTGTTTTTAATCCACATCACAGCGGAGTGTTGTCACACTATGATGGACAATTTACGCGCGGCTGCTAATAACGTCGTGCTCAAAATCATCCTGGCCCTGATCATCTTGTCATTTATTTTGACCGGGGTGGGTAACTACCTGATCGGCGGTTCCGGCGATTATGCAGCGAAAGTAAATGGTCAGGTGATCGAGCGCGCTCAGCTGGAACAGGCTTTCCAAAGCGAACGCAGCCGTATGCAGCAACAGCTGGGTGACCAGTTCTCCGCGCTGGCGGGCAATGAAGGCTACATGCAGCAGATGCGCCATCAGGCGTTGTCACAGTTGATCGACAACATGCTGTTGGATCAATACGCCAAGAAATTAGGCCTGAGCGTCAGCGACGATCAGGTGAAGGACGCCATCCGCAAGGCGCCTTATTTCCAAACTAACGGCCAGTTCGATAACGCTAAATATCTCGATCTGATTAGCCGTATGGGTTACACCGCCGATAACTTTGCGCAATCAATGCGCCAGCAATTGGTTAATCAGCAAGTGATCCAAGCCTTTGGTAGCTCCGGCTTCATTTTGCCCGCTGAAGCGCAAGGCATGACAGCACTGGTATTGCAAGAACGCGATGTGCGCCTGGCTACGCTGGATCTGAAAGCGTTGCAGGCCAAGCAAACCGTGACTGACGACGAGCTGAAAGAGTTCTACAACCAGAACAAGAACAGCTTCATTGCGCCGGAGCAGGTCAAAGTAAGCTATATCCCGATGGATGCGGCCTCTATGCAGGACAAGGTGACGGTAACCGACGCGGATATCAGCGCCTATTACGACCAGCACAAAAGCAGCTACGGCCAACCTGAACGCAAGAACTACAGCGTTATCCAGCTGAAAACTGAGGCGGAAGCCAATGCAGTGCTGGATGAACTGAAAAAAGGCGGCGATTTTGCCACCCTGGCGAAAGAAAAATCCACCGACATCATTTCACGCCGCACCGGTGGTGAATTGGGTTGGTTGGAGCCGGAAACCACAGCAGACGAGCTGAAACAGGCTAACCTGACCGAAAAAGGCCAGCTGTCTGGCGCGGTGAAGTCTTCCGTAGGTTATCTGGTCGTGCGTCTGAACGACATCGAACCTGAGAAAGTGAAACCTTTGAGCGAAGTGCATGACGCTATCGCCAAGCAGGTTAAGCAGGAAAAAGCCGTAGATGCGTATTACGCGCTGCAGCAGAAGGTCAGCGAAGCTGCCACCAGCGATAACGAGTCCCTGGCATCAGCAGAAGAGGCCGCGGGCGTGAAAGCGGCACACACTGACTGGTTTACTCGCGATAACATCCCGGCAGCACTGAACTTCAAACCTGTGATTCAGTCGATTTTTGACGGTTCACTGATTGGCGAAGCGGGTGCTCCGGGCAGCAACTCTGATGTGATCACCGTTGATGGTGACCGCGCCTTCGTGATCCGTGTTTCTGGCCATAAACCAGAAGGCATTGAACCCTTCGACCAGGTGAAAGATCGCGTAGCTGAATTGGTTAAACGCAACAAAGCGGAACAGGAAGCGAAACTGCAGGGCGAGAAACTGCTGGTTGAGCTGAAACAAGGCAAAGGCGACGAAGCAATGAAAGTGGCGGGTCTGAGCTTTGGTAGCGTGCAGAAGATGGCACGTGCGCCGGAAGATAGCCAACTGGTGCAGAGTGTATTCGCGCTGGCGCATCCGCAGGAAGGTAAACCCGTTTACGGCATGTCGCAGGATAATCAGGGCAACGTGGTGCTTATTGCACTCGATGCTGTGAATCCTGGCACCTTGCCAGCGGAAGAAATGAAAACCTTCGTCAGCAAAATGGAAGAAGGTGCGACCGGCGTGTCCTTTGACTCTCTGCTGGCCAGCTTGCGTAAAGAAGCCAAAATCACTATGGGTGCCTCTGAGCAGCAGCAACCTCAGTAAAGTACCGCAATTTTCTGCAACGCAATGTAATCCTCAAAGGCCGCTTTCGCGGCCTTTTCCACATCTGGAATCCGTGAATTGCTGAAGATCGCCCGTTGCGGCAAGGTGAGCTTGCTGTTAAACACAAGGAGGATACAGCATGCAACTTACAGAAATAAAAGCGGCTAATGGCCGTGGCTTGAGCATTAAAGCGTTGTTGATGGCAGCCCTGATCTGCCTTGCAGGGCCGACACTGGCGGCGGAAGAGAAAGCGGCTACCGGGCAACCGGTGTTATCAACACAGCCGGTTAAAGCAGGGCAAAGCACCGAGCCCGGTGTGACTGCCAATAAAGAGGCGTCGGTCAGTATTAATCAGGGGGATGCCGAACAACTGGCGAGCGTGCTGAAGGGCGTGGGGCTGAAGAAAGCGGAGAGCATAGTGCGCTATCGTGAACAGCATGGCCCCTTTACACAGATTGAACAGCTCCAGGAAGTGCCGGGCATTGGGCCTGCCTTATTTGAAATGAATCGTGCACGGCTCAAAATGTGATGTTACTCACAGCTGAGTGGCAAAGTGCCCATACAGCTCTTTTTCCTCTGCTACATTTTACAGGTCTTACCAGTTTGGCGAGTTGACCAAACGCGTAAAGGAGCCGCCAGCGGCTCCTTCTTTACTGTAATCACCAGGCAGGAGCGGCCGTACACTATGCACCATACCTTTATCAAAGTCCGTGGTTATCATCTTGATTTTTATCAGCATGTTAATAACGCCCGCTATCTGGAGTTTTTGGAAGAGGCGCGCTGGGATTGGCTGGAGAATCAGGAAGGCTTCCGTTGGATGACGCAAAACAACATTGCCTTTATCGTGGTGAACATCAATATAAACTACCGCACGCCGGCGTTGTTAGGAGACAAACTGCGTATCGACAGCCAGATGGTGCAGCTAAACAGCAAAAGCGGTGTGCTGAGCCAGAAGGTGATACAAGATGCTACAGGCTCGCCGGTTGCAGACGCAATGCTGACCTTTGTTTGTGTGGATCTAAAAACTCAGCGGGCGCTGCCTATTGAAGGGCAACTGCGCGAACACTTGCAGGTATTCACGCAGCCGGAAGAGGATCAGTAAAATAACGGGCGGCAATGCTGCCGCCGTTCTACCCATCATGCGGCAAGTTGCATCCATAGTAGCGACGGCTTGCTAGCTGCCTCGATGCAACTCACCTATTCAGGTTATCTTCCTTCAGACCAGGCCGGTCTTCTGTTTCAGACTTGCCATGACTTCGGCTTTGTTGATTTGGTACTGCTGCAGGCCGTTAGCGCGCAGATGGCAGGCGGCACATTCGCCACAGCCGTTGCCTTTAATGCCGTTGTAGCAGGTCAGCGTTTCTTGCTGCACCAACGCCAATTGATGGTAGTAATCCGCCAGCGCCCAGGTTTCTGCCTTGTTCAACCACATCAGCGGTGTTTCAAAACGGATATCACGCGCGATACCCAGCACTATCGCGTGATTCAATGCTTTGACAAATTCGTCGCGGCAGTCCGGGTAGCCGGAAAAATCGGTTTCACACACGCCAGTGATCACGGCTTCGGCTTCAACCTGATAAGCATAGATAGCCGCTAGCGTCAGGAACAAAATGTTGCGGCCCGGCACAAAGGTACTCGGTAGCGCATTCTTTTCATCTGGGTTGTAGGCGGGTACCGGGATATTGTCACGGGTCAGGCTACTGATCGCCAATTCGTTGAGAAGGCCGACATCCAGCAGTTTGTGCGCTTTGGCTCCCAGAGCTACCGACAACGCCTGAGCCACCTCAATCTCAGCGCGATGGCGCTGGCCGTAATCGAAGGTAACGCAGTGAACTTCGTCATACTGTTGTAATGCCTGGATCAAGCAGGTCGTGGAATCTTGTCCACCGCTAAAAACGACAACCGCGCGCTTCATAAAATCACCTTATTGGATTTGGCCTTTCCCGACACACAATCGGGCGGCAGGATAAAAATGCGTTGCGGCAGCAATGGTAGCAGAAATAGCTGGATACCGCAGGGCCGCACCCATGCTCAGTCTGCTGAGGGCGGCTCTGTATCCTCCACCGGTGGTGGTAACCAGGCTTGGCAGAAGTCGAACCAACCGTGGGCGGTCAATGTGACGCCATGGATACGCGGTGGCGCGCTGATCTGATATTGGTAGTGGAACAGGGGAGTGATGATCGCCGCTGTCATCAGTTGCCGATAGTAATCTTTTAACTGCTCATGACGTTGTTGTTGTGCTGGTCGTTGTTGGATCTGTTGCAGCGTCTGTTGCTGATGTTGCCAGCGAGAGTCGGGCAGGATACCGCGCCACAGCGTATCTTGCCGTAGCCAGCTTTCTAACGTTGCCTCCGGCGACTCCCCAATTAAGTTGTCCGCAAGCAGCATGTCGGCCTGCTCGATTTGCTCGGCGCTTTGCCAGCGTTTGCCCGCGTAGTAACACACCTCCAGTTCGCAACCGTGTCGTGCCAACAGCTGTTGTAACGCAACGGTGACCGTTTCCAGCTCCACAGGGGGCCGGTACAGCAGCTTCAGTTTGGCCGGCAGGGTAATACCCTCCTCAACGTGATGTTGTGGGATCGCCCAACCGGGAAGCATTTCGTGGCTGGGGGTGATGACACTGTTTGGAACCGGCAGATTGGCCAGTAAGCCGGATTGTTGGATCAACATCAGCAGCTTTTTCCCTTGCGCCTCACTGAGCTCGCCATGTTTTAAATTCACCGCCAGATAGCACCAACCCAGGCTCATACTGCGCTGTACCGGCCGCGCCAGCGCCAAGTCCTCCTGCTGGCCAATGGTAATACGTACGGGGTGTTGGCAACTGGTATATGCATCGCCGTTTTGCAGTTCCGGTGTGATCCAATACTCAATGCTTTCCAGATAAGGATGCTGCAAATGGTAAAACGGGTGTTGTTCCAACCTCACCAAATGAGGCTCGTTGAGCGTTAGCTTAAATGGGCCTGCGCCCATGCTCGGCGTATCGGGGTGGGTGAGCAGGCAAGGCAGCTCTGCCAGTCGGTGCGCCAACCAGTAATCTGGGGAGTGTAAATCAAACTGCAGACACAGCGCATGCGGCAGACTGAGCGTGGCGACGTTGGCCAGACTGGGTTGGCTACGCGGATGCTTCAGCAGTTTTTCCAGTGTTTGTAAAAGTTGTTGCCCGGTCAAGGGTTCGCCGTTGTGCCAGCGCAATTGGCTGCGCAGAAAGAACTGCCAACGTAAACCGTCATGGCTGGTTTGCCAGTGATGAGCCAGATCTGATTGCGGTTCGGTATTACCGGTAATAAAGCGCGTCAGGCCGGCATGCAGAGTGGCAACCAAATGCTGTTCGGCACGGCCAGTGAGCGTCAGCGGATCCAGAGACTCCAGCGTACGGTAGTAGGGGATACGCAACGTTGGGCTACCTGCCTGCCATTGGCCGCCGAGGTGTGGATTGAGTAATTCCTGCAAATGTTGTGGGTCCAACTGCGCCATTTCCAATGCACCCTGATGATCGCCGTCCTGTAATAGCCTTTGCAGGTGGGCGGCGCGGAGTTCATCAGGTGTTTTCAGGCAATGCAGCCGTGCACGCTTTCCCCGCCCAGGCTGCGACTGCCAACTTAGCCAGCCTTGATCCTGCAACTGTTGCACCAGCGTGCGGGCATGGCGCTCACTGCAATAGAACATGGCCGCCAGTTCGCTGATGGTGATGGCGACTGGCGTACCGCCAAGTTGCTGGTACAGGCGTTGATATTGGCTGAGGCGGTGGGTCAGGCGCATGAGGGGAAATCCAAATCCGGAACAGTTTTCCAGAATTGTTCACTATTACTTCCGCAAATACCATCTCATACTGCAGGGACTGTAATCGCGTTCACATTCACGAGGTCTTTATGTATCGCCTGGCGGCTTTTGATATGGATGGCACTTTGTTGACACCGGATCACCGGGTTGGGCCGGAAACTCTGGCGGTGCTAAAGCAGCTTGTTGAGCGAGAGATGTTTGTCACTTTCGCGACAGGGCGTCACTACCTGGATGCACAGCCGATCATGGCGCAGCTGGGTCTGCAAGGGTATCTGATTACGGGCAACGGTACACGGGTCTATGATAATCAGGGGCAGCAGCTGCACGCCACCGATTTGCCTGCCGATATTGCTGAAGAGGTCTTGCATACCCATTGGTGCACCGAAGCCAGTATGCACGTATTTCGTGACGAAGGCTGGATGACGGAGTTCGCGGTGCCGGAGGCGATGCTACGGGCGCACCACTTGAGTGGTTTCCATTACCAACTTACCGAAGTGCGGCGCTTGCCGGCGTTTGGCAACAGCAAGGTCTGCTTTGCTGGGCCGCATGAAGAACTGCTGAAGCTTCAGGTACAACTGCGGCAACATTTTGCCGCCCGCGTTGATCTTTGCTTCTCCGCTTATGAATGCCTGGAGGTTTTGCCGTTGGGCTGCAATAAGGGCTCAGCGCTGGACACCTTAAGCCGTCATCTGGGGCTGAAAATGGCGGACTGCATGGCGTTTGGTGATGCGATGAACGACAAGGAGATGCTGGCGGCAGTAGGGCACGGTGTGGTGATGGGCAACGCGTTGCCACAGCTGAAGTCGTTATTGCCACAGCTACAGGTTATCGGCCACTGCGAACAGCAGGCGGTGGCTCACTATTTGCAACATTGGCTGCGTTCACCTTGCCTCACCTATTCCCCCGAATTATGAGGTTTTATTGGCGGCCGCCGGGTAAGACTTACCCGGCTTTTTTTATACCCGGCATCTTTCAAGCCGCAGCGTTGTTGGCTGCAACTCGAAAGCCATTGGGGATTATTGCTGATTACAAATCTGCCAACTGCGCCAGATAGGGGGTCAGATCGCCGATATTGTTGCTGACCCATTCTTCGTTGTAGTAGGTATCCAAATAACGTTCGCCACTGTCGCACAGTAAGGTGACGATGGAACCCTGCTCGCCGTTTTCCCGCATCTGTTTTGCCAGCTGTAATGCGCCCCAGACGTTAGTGCCGGTGGATGCGCCCACTTTGCGTCCCAGGACCGTCTCCAGCCAATGGATAGTCGCAACACTGGCGGCATCAGGCACGCGCAACATGCTATCGACCACGGAAGGGATAAATGATGGCTCGGCGCGAGGGCGGCCAATGCCTTCAATTCGGCTGCCGCAACTGCCAATCAGGGTACGGTCACGCTGGTGGAAACAATCATAGAACACCGAGTTTTCCGGATCGACCACCATCAGGCTTGTGTCGTGCCCCTGATAGCGGATGTAGCGGCCCAGCGTTGCTGAGGTACCGCCGGTGCCGGCGCTCATGACGATGTGTTTAGGGACCGGGAAAGGTTCGCGAGCCATTTGGCGGAAAATACTGTCGGCGATGTTGTTGTTGCCACGCCAGTCGGTAGCACGTTCTGCGTAAGTGAACTGATCCATGTAGTGGCCGTTAAGCTCTTTCGCCAGTTGCTCGGAGACGGCGTAAATCTGCGCTGCATGATCGACGAAGTGACATCGGCCACCATAGAAGGCAATCTGCTCAACTTTGCGGCGCGCGGTACAGGAAGGCATCACAGCAATAAAAGGCAAGCCAATTAATCTGGCGAAGTAGGCTTCTGACACCGCTGTACTGCCGGATGATGCCTCGATTATGGTGGTGTTTTCGGTGATCCAGCCGTTGCACAGGCCGTACAGGAACAGCGAGCGCGCCAGGCGGTGCTTCAGGCTGCCGGTCGGGTGCGTACTTTCGTCTTTCAGGTACAGGCAGATACCAGGAAATTCAGGCAGGTTCAGGCGGATCAGGTGCGTGTCGGCGGAGCGTTGAAAATCCGCTTCTATTTCACCGATAGCATATTTTACCCAAGAATTTGTCATCATCTGGCCTCAGAATAGGGGAGCTTATTTACCGCATAATATAGCCCGCCGCTGAGAAAAAAGGATTGCCATTTTTCCTGTTTAATCGCCTAATGGGAGAAAATTATTCTCCTGGTTGTCGATATGTTAGATAAAACAGACCGTAAATTACTTTGCATGCTGCAGCAGGATTGCACGCAGCCGTTACAGGCACTGGCGGATGCGGTCAATCTGACGTCGACACCCTGCTGGAAAAGGCTCAAGCGGTTGGAAGAGGAGGGCTATATCCGTGGACGGGTTGCGCTACTCGATAACGAAAAGCTCGGTTTGGGTCTGACGGCATTTGTACTGATCAAAACGCAGCAGCACAGCAGCGAGTGGTATCAACAGTTTGTGCAACTGACCAAGCAGATGCCGGAGGTGCTGGCGTTTTACCGCATGGCGGGAGAATACGATTACCTGATGCAGGTAGAAGTGGCAGATATGAAGAGCTACGACAGCTTTTACAAGCGCCTGGTGAACGGTGTGCCGGGGCTGATCGACGTGACTTCCAGCTTCGCGATGGAAAAGATCAAATACACCACTGCACTGCCGGTTCCTGAGTGAAAAGTTCACCAAATCGGCGAAGTAACGGTGGTATCCTACTCTGCTGAGGCAGATCGAGAGAAAAAACGATTACATCTACATCTTGGAATAAAACTGCGTGAGACTATTTGCTCAAATCGGCTGGTATTTCCGCCGCGAGTGGCGCCGCTACTTAGGGGCGGTGGTGCTGCTGATCATCATTGCCATACTGCAATTGTTGCCGCCCAAGCTGGTGGGGATCATTGTGGATGGCATCACCGAAAAACAGATGTCCGGTGGGGTGCTGATGGCATGGCTGGGGCTAATGCTCGGCACCGCGGTGGTTGTTTACCTGTTGCGCTATGTGTGGCGGGTATTGCTGTTTGGCGCGTCCTATCAGCTCGCCGTTGAACTGCGTGAAAACTTTTATCGCCAACTTAGCCGTCAGAACCCGGCCTTCTATCTGCGTCACCGCACGGGCGATCTGATGGCGCGTGCCACCAACGACGTCGATCGGGTGGTGTTCGCTGCCGGTGAAGGTGTATTAACACTGGTGGATTCGCTGGTGATGGGGTTGGCTGTATTGGTGGTAATGAGCACCCAAATTAGCTGGCAGCTCACCCTGATATCGCTCATTCCCATGCCGATCATGGCGATCGTTATCAAGTATTATGGCGATCAGTTGCACCAACGCTTTAAATCAGCGCAGGCCGCGTTCTCCAGCCTGAACGATCAGGCGCAGGAAAGCATGACCAGTATTCGGATGATCAAGGCGTTTGGCCTGGAAGATCATCAGTCCAATCAGTTTGCTGAAGTGGCAGCCCAAACTGGCGCCAAAAATATGCATGTGGCGCGGGTGGATGCCCGTTTTGACCCGACGATTTATATCGCCATCGGTACCGCCAATCTGTTGGCGATCGGCGGCGGCAGTTGGATGGTGGTAAACGGTTCTATGACGCTGGGGCAACTGACCAGTTTCGTCATGTATCTTGGCCTGATGATTTGGCCCATGTTGGCGCTGGCCTGGATGTTCAACATTGTCGAGCGCGGCAGCGCGGCCTATAGCCGTATTCGCAGTCTGCTGGACGAAGCACCCGCGGTAACCGATGGCGAGCATAGGTTGCCAGCAGGGCGAGGCAGTCTGGCCGTCGATATCCGGGCGTTCCACTACCCGGGCAATACGCATTCGGCACTGCACAATGTGGTATTGAAACTGGAGCCAGGACAAATGCTTGGGCTGTGTGGGCCGACCGGTGCCGGTAAATCGACGTTGCTGTCGTTGATCCAGCGTCAGTTTGATATTGATGATGGCCAAATCAGCTATCAGGGGTTGCCGTTGACGCAGGTGAAGCTCGACGATTGGCGTTCACGCTTGTCTGTGGTTAGCCAGACGCCGTTCTTGTTTTCTGACAGCGTGGCAAACAACATTGCGCTGGGGAATCCGGGTGCGACGCAGGAACAAATTGAGCGAGCAGCTCGGCTGGCCAGCGTACATGAGGATATTTTGCGTCTGCCGCAGGGGTATGAAACCGAAGTGGGCGAGCGTGGCGTGATGCTGTCCGGCGGGCAGAAACAGCGTATTTCTATTGCCCGAGCCCTGTTGCTGGATGCGGAAATCCTGATCCTTGATGATGCGCTGTCGGCAGTGGATGGCCGTACTGAACATCAAATTCTGCATAACCTGCGTAGCTGGGGACAAAACCGGACGGTGATTATCAGCGCACACCGGCTCTCGGCGTTGACCGAAGCCAGTGAAATTCTGGTGATACAGCACGGTAGCGTGGCGCAACGTGGCCAGCATGCGTCGCTGGCGGCTCAACCCGGTTGGTATCGCGATATGTATCGTTATCAGCAACTGGAAGCGGCACTCGATGAGGCTCCTGAAAGCGGTGAGGAGATGTTACCCAATGAATAAGGTGCAAAAGCTGTGGCCGACGCTGAAACGGTTGCTGGCTTATGGATCGCCGTACCGGAAACCGCTGGGGTTGGCGGTGTTAATGCTGTGGGTCGCAGCAGCGGCGGAAGTCGCCGGACCCATTCTGGTCAGCTACTTTATCGATAACTATGTTGCCAAGGGCCAGCTGCCGTTGATGATCGTCTGTGGGCTGGCAGCCGCCTATATTCTGTTGGAACTGCTCGCAGCAGCGCTACACTATTTTCAGGCGTTGCTGTTCAACCAGGCGGCAGTCGGGGTGGTTCAACGCCTGCGTACGGACGTGATGGATGCCGCGTTACGCCAGCCGCTGAGTGCTTTTGATACGCAGCCGGTCGGGCAGTTAATCTCGCGGGTAACCAACGACACGGAAGTGATCAAAGATCTGTACGTGATGGTTGTGTCCACCGTATTGAAAAGTGCTGCGCTGATTGGCGCCATGCTGGTGGCGATGTTTAGCCTCGACTGGCGTATGGCACTGGTGGCGATCTGCATCTTTCCTGCGGTGTTTGTGGTGATGGGGATTTATCAATATTACAGCATACCGATTGTGCGGCGGGTACGTAGTTATCTGGCAGACATTAACGATGGCTTTAACGAAGTGATCAACGGTATGGGGGTCATTCAGCAGTTCCGTCAGCAGCTTCGCTTTGGCGAACGCATGAGCGCCGCCAGTCGTTCTCATTATACCGCCCGCATGCAAACCTTGCGGTTGGATGGTTTTCTTTTGCGTCCACTGCTCAGCCTGTTTTCGGCGCTCGTGCTGTGTGGCCTGTTGATGCTGTTCGGCTTCAGTGGTGAGGGAGCGATCGGCGTTGGGGTGTTGTATGCCTTTATCAACTATCTGGGGCGTCTGAATGAGCCGCTGATAGAGCTGACGGCGCAGCAATCTATCTTGCAGCAGGCAGTTGTCGCCGGCGAGCGTATTTTCGAATTGATGGATCGTCAGCAGCAGAGTTACGGCACGGATGAACGCCCGCTGGAAAGCGGGCGCATAGATATAGACGATCTGAGCTTTGCCTACCGTGATGACAAAAAGGTGCTGCAGCATATTTCGCTGTCGGTGCCGTCGCGTGGTTTTGTGGCGCTGGTCGGGCATACCGGCAGCGGTAAGAGTACGTTGGCCAATCTGTTAATGGGCTACTACCCCGTTAACCAGGGAGAGGTGCGTCTCGATGGGCGTCCGCTGGCCAGTCTGTCACACCGTACGTTGCGTCAGGGCGTGGCGATGGTGCAGCAGGATCCGGTAGTGATTGCCGAGTCAGTGCTGGCTAACGTTACCCTGGGGCGCAATATCAGTGAGGAAGCCGTCTGGCAAGCGCTGGAAAGGGTTCAACTGGCTGAGCTGGTGCGCGGCTTCCCGCAGGGTATTCATACGCGCCTGGGTGAGCAAGGTAACAATCTTTCTGTGGGCCAGAAACAGCTGCTGGCGATGGCCAGGGTGTTGGTGCAGGCACCGCAAATCTTGATCCTGGATGAGGCGACAGCCAACATTGATTCGGGAACGGAACAGGCGATTCAGCGCGCACTGCGCTTGATTCGCGAACATACCACGCTGGTGGTGATCGCTCATCGTCTGTCGACCATTGTGGATGCGGATACTATTCTGGTGCTGCACCGTGGTCAGGCCGTCGAGCAGGGCAATCATCAGCAACTGCTGGCGCAGCAGGGACGTTACTACCAGATGTATCAGCTGCAATTGGTGGGGGAAGAACTGGCCGCCGCTAACCGCGAAGAAACACAAACGGCGTAATGCCTGGGGCCGCTTTGGCGGCCTCTTACTTTTCCCACTCCTACGCACCACAAACAGGCATCACGGCTTTTTAAATCCCTTTCTCTGCACTTTTTCGACGCGTCACGCACCAAAATAGTGCGCAATATTTAATCAATCTTCTGTGCGCTGGCGCATTGGCGGCGACCTGCAGTGCAACGGATCGCCGTCCTGCCGGTTAATTTGCTGAATTAGCGTACAAAATCATTTGTGGCATAGCCTTTGCTTTATAAGACTCGTACCCGGGGTGAGTTTGGGCTTAATTCGTGGAGAGGCAATATGAAGCTGGTGACCGTGGTGATTAAACCATTCAAGCTGGAGGACGTGCGTGAAGCCCTATCCTCTGTAGGTATTCAGGGGCTGACCGTAAGCGAAGTGAAAGGCTTTGGTCGTCAGAAAGGGCATGCTGAGCTGTATCGCGGAGCCGAGTACAGCGTCAACTTCTTACCCAAAGTAAAAATCGACATTGCTATCGCTGACGACCAGTTAGATGAAGTGGTTGATGTCATTAGTAAAGCGGCCTACACCGGCAAAATAGGTGACGGCAAAATTTTCGTTGCCGAATTGCAACGTGTCATTCGCATTCGCACCGGCGAAACAGATGAAGCAGCACTGTAATCACAGGCTCAGTAAAGTAATGGGGATGGATTGATAATGAAAAAACTTTTATCCATGTTGGGCCTGAGTACGGTAACCATGGTTCCTTCTTTGGCCCTGGCCGCTCCGGCGGTCGCAGACAAGGCTGACAACGCCTTCATGATGATTTGCACCGCTTTGGTGCTGTTCATGACCTTGCCGGGCGTCGCGTTGTTTTACGGCGGTTTGCTGCGTTCCAAGAACGTGCTTTCCATGTTGACCCAAGTGACAGTCACCTTCGCATTGGTGTGCGTGTTATGGGTGCTTTATGGCTACAGTCTGGCTTTCAGCGAAGGCAATGCGTTCTTCGGTGGCTTCCAGACGGCGATGCTGAAGGGCATTGGCATCGACAGCGTTACCGGCACCTTTAACCAAATGATCCACGTGGCATTCCAGTGCTCATTTG
Organism: Serratia sp. CoH_122_TC_1; assembly: GCF_058191755.1. Taxonomy (NCBI): domain Bacteria; kingdom Pseudomonadati; phylum Pseudomonadota; class Gammaproteobacteria; order Enterobacterales; family Yersiniaceae; genus Serratia; species Serratia sp. CoH_122_TC_1. The sequence continues at coordinate 68,352 of NZ_JBXWLA010000007.1, read as the reverse complement.
CCTGTATTACCGTTGCGCTGGTTGTGGGGGGCTTTGCCGAACGAATCCGTTTCTCTGCGGTAGTGATCTTCGCGGCAATTTGGTTCACCATTTCTTACCTGCCAATTGCCCATATGGTGTGGGGCGGTGGTTTGCTCGCTACAGATGGTGCACTGGACTTTGCCGGTGGTACCGTCGTGCACATCAACGCGGCCAGTGCCGGTCTGATTGGCGCTTACCTGCTGGGCAAGCGCGCGGGTTTCGGTAAAGAAGCCTTCAAGCCGCACAACTTGCCAATGGTGTTTACCGGTGCGTCCATCCTGTACATCGGTTGGTTTGGCTTTAACGCCGGTTCTGCCAGCGCGGCTAACGGTGTTGCGGCCCTGGCGTTCCTGAATACCGTGGTGGCTACTGCGGGCGCGATTCTCTCATGGACCTTCGCTGAGTGGATTGTGCGTGGCAAACCTTCACTGTTGGGTGCTTGTTCCGGCATGATCGCCGGGCTGGTTGCGATAACACCGGCTGCGGGCACCGTGGGTGTTGGCGGGGCGTTGATTATCGGCCTGGTCGGCGGCATTGCCGGTCTGTGGGGTGTGGTCACGCTGAAAAAATGGCTGAAAGTTGATGATACCTGTGACGTGTTCGGCGTGCATGGCGTCTGTGGCATCGTCGGCTGTCTGCTGACAGGTGTGTTCACCTCTGCTTCGCTGGGCGGTACGGGCTACGCAGAAGGCGTTACTATGGGCCATCAGGTGTGGATCCAGTTGTTGAGTGTCGTGATAACCCTGGTCTGGTCTGGAGTGGCTGCCTTTATCGCTTTCAAAGTGGCAGGGGCTATTGTCGGTCTGCGCGTGCCGGAAGAGCAGGAGCGCGAAGGTCTGGACGTCAACAGCCATGGCGAGAGTGCCTACAACCAATAAGCCTTGAAGAAGGGCAGTGCGCTAAATAACTCGAAAAATAATGATGATGCAAAAAGGGCGATGGTGACATCGCCCTTTTTCTTTGGTGGGCGATTAGGCTTCGCGTTGGCGGATCACGCCTTCCTGAACCGTCGTCGCAACCAGCTGGCCATCACGGGTATAGAATTGGCCGCGTACAAAGCCACGGGCGCCGGAAGCAGAAGGGCTTTCCACTACGTACAGCAACCAGTCATCCATGCGGAATGGACGGTGGAACCACATTGAGTGGTCGATCGTCGCGACCTGCATGCCCGGTTCCAGGAACCCGACGCCGTGCGGCTGTAGCGCGGTTGGCAGGAAGTTGAAGTCAGACGCATAGCCGAGCAAATACTGATGGATACGCAGATCGTCCGGCATGGTGCCATTGGCGCGGAACCACACGTAGCGGTGCGGTTCTTCCACGCTGCCTTTCAATGGGTTATGGAATTTGACCGGGCGCATTTCAATCGGTTTCTGGCCGATGAACTTCTCGCGCACTTTATCCGGCAACATGTGCGACAGCTTCTGGGCAATCTCCGATTCAGACATCAATCCTTCCGGAGGCGGCACATCTGGCATGGTGTTCTGGTGCTCAAACCCTTCTTCTGGGCTTTGGAAAGAGGCCGTCATATAGAAGATCGGTTTGCCGTGCTGGATAGCGCTGACGCGGCGGGCGCTAAAGCTGTTGCCGTCACGCAGGATTTCCACGTCATAAATAATCGGCTTACTGCTGTCGCCGGGGCGCAGGAAATAGCTGTGGAATGAATGCACGCTGCGCTCAGCCGGCACGGTTTGCTTGGCAGCATACAGTGCCTGGCCAACGACTTGGCCACCGAATACCTGACGTAGTCCCAGGTCTTCGCTTTGACCACGGAACAACCCTTCTTCAATTTTCTCCAGATCCAGCAGATCAAGGAGGTTTTGCAGTGCCTGGCTCATAAAGTTACTACCCTTTTATAATCATTTTGAGCAGTGTGCGGAATATCACGGCAAGACGTCAATATATTGCGTTAAAGCGCAGGGAAAATGGACTGAATACTGAGCGTTATTAGAGGGCTAAATGATTAATAGGCAGGACTAAATGGATTTTTCAGTATTTTGTGCTAAGTTTAATGAGTGCGGTGGTGAAAGCCACCAACATGTTGATAATAAAAAAGGAGACCGATCCATGAAACTCTGGCAAATCGTAGGTGGAGCAACAGCATTAACAATCGCCCTGGCGGGTTGTGCCCAAAAGAGCGCGAAAGTGCCTACACCGACCGCGGGAAACGCAGCGATTGCGCAAACGCAGATTCAGGGCCCGGCGGTGACAGGTTCGGTTAACATTCGCCAGCGCATAGCGCTGCCGCCGGATGCGGTACTGACCGTTACGCTCTCTGATGCCTCACTGGCGGATGCGCCATCTAAAGTGATCGCCCAGCGCGCCGTTCGCACCGAGGGCAAGCAGGCACCGTTTAATTTTGTACTGCCGTACAATCCGTCCGATATACAGCCTAATGCGCGCATTATCCTGAGTGCGGCAATTACGTTAAATGGTCGGATGATGTTCATTACCGACACCATTCAGGAAGTGGTGAATCGTAACGGCACCCGTGCTGACTTGGTGATGGTTCCGGTGCAGGGCATGGCCGCACAGGCTGCCCCGACAACGATGCCATAATCCGGCAGGTCTGAAGCAGTAAACGATGAACAGCCTTTGCGCTCTGGCCAAAGGCTGTTTTGTTACTACCAGCGCCAGCCGTAGACCTGCAGATCAATCGTGCTGTGTTTGCCGAAGATAATCCCCTCCTCAAGCAATGCCTGCCGCTGGCGTTGGAAATCCTCTCCCTGCTGCGATATTTGCCCGTGCCGGTTAATGACCCGGTGCCAAGGGAGGCTGCTGCCTTCAGGCAAACGTCTGAGTACGCCGCCGACTTGCCGAGCTGCACGCGGTGAGCCGGCCAGCTGTGCGACTTCTCCATAGGTCGTGACCTTACCATAGGGGATGGCGGCCACCACGTGGAATACGCGTTGGCTGAAGGAGGCGTCTTCTGGTTCCATAGTGTCTTCCTGCGCGAGTAAAATCCCAAGCGAAGAGTGTGCCACAGGCGAGGTGGGTAAGAAAACAGCGGTTGGCCGGGGTTGGCTTGCTATTTGGCGGGGCATAGCCGATAATGCCCACCGCTTCAGAGTACAGAAGCCGTCAATGGGGGCCCTGTTGGTTCTCCCGCAACACTAACTTGTGAACTCGGTCAGATCCGGAAGGAAGCAGCCGTAGCAGGTGACGTGTGTGCCGGGATGTAGCTGGCAGGGCCTCCACCAATTTCAGCGTCACACCAGCCTCTTTAACCTTCATCCCGCTCGTTTGCCATTGCCAGGCTAATAATGTCGCAGCAGAAATACTGCCGGCGCCGACGGCTCGCCAGCTTTTCCACCTCAGTGCTTAACCAGCGTGGCGAAGTAGTACGCCAGTGGGATCGCCAGCAGATAAAGACCTACAGGTACTTCACGCCACTTACCGGCAATCACCTTGATAATAATATAAAACAACAACCCACCTGCGATGCCTGTGCCAAAGCTGTTGGCGATCAATGTGATCATTACCATCATCAGTACCGGCAGGCCGTCGGTAAAGTTGGCTAAGTCGACTTTGCGCAGCCCGCTGAACATATTCAGGCCGATCAAAATCAGCGCTGGTGCAGTGGCTTCTTTCGGGATCATCAGGGCAACCGGTGTGAACAGCAGCATCAGTAAAAACATCACCGCCGCCGCCAGTGCGGTTAGCCCGGTTTTTCCGCCGGCTTCAGCCGCTGCAGAGGACTCGATCAGCGCTGTGGCAGCAGGAATACCGACACAGGGACCGAGGGCAGCGGCAATAGAGTCCACCATGAATGGTCGGTTGATGTGCGGCATATTGCCGTGCTCGTCCAACAATCCGGCCTCACCCCCCACAGCCAGCGTCGTGCCCATGGTTGAGAAAAACTCCGAAGCGAAAAACACGAACAGATAGGGTAAGAAGGCAATATTCAATGCGCCGACCAGATCGACATGGCCGAGTACCGGGGCCAATGAATGCGGCATGGCCATCAGGCTGGTTGGCAAATGCGTGACGCCGAATGGGATGCCGACCAGAGTAGCGACCAGGATCGCCCAGAGAATAGCGCCGGGGATGCGGCGGGCCTGCAGAGCAATCGCTAAAAACAGGCCACACAGCGCAATCAATGCACCGGGCGCAGTGAAGTCCCCCAGCATTAGCGCGTTGGATTTTGCGTTGGCCAGTACCAGCCCGGCGTTGCGGAACCCCAGTATTGCAACAAACAGCCCGATCGAGGCCGTTAGCCCAAGCTTGATCGACTGTGGTACCGAACGGGTGACCACTTCACGTAGCCCTAGCCGGGTCAGGACAAAAAATAAAATGCCGGACCAACAAGCGATACCCAGACCAATTTGCCAACTAATGCCTTCACTGCCTGCCAATGTCACACCGACCAGCACCGAACCACCGATACCCGGCCCAACAATAAACGGCAGATTGCCGTAAAATGCCATCAGCAAGGTACCCAGCACGAACACCAGAATGGTGCCTGTGGTGACGGCGCCTTTATCCATGCCTCCGACAGCCAGTAACCCGGGGATCACGACCAGCAGATAGGCCGCAGCCAGAAAACCGGTGATCCCGGCCAGGCATTCGGTTTTGACATTACTTTGCCGCGCGTGCAGTTGAAAACGCCGCTGCAGCCAGCTCCCTGGTGTTGGAGCAGGTACTGAATTTTCTGCCATAATGGCAATCTCCCGTCGCTATACCTATCGTATTTCATGTTGAACGGCTGGCCGTAGCTTGAAATCTATAGGTTATCTGTTGTTATTATGTTTGTGTTTATGCTGGTGTTTCCCAGCAGGCGATCAGTGGATCGACAATCTGGCGCGTTGTGCCGTCAGTCAGGCCGAGATCGGTCAGGTGTGGTCCGGCGTTGCATGCCAGACAGGTGCCTTCTATTGCTTTGAAAACCCGGTAAGGCGGCTCCCAGTCAGCGATCAGTGCGCTCATGGCGCGCAGGTTTTTAAACTGTTTTGCCAATTCGCTGGCAGGTAGATCCGAAAGCATGCCGGCAATCGGCATCGCCACCTGTGCCAGGATCTTACCGTTTTGACTTAAGGCCATGCCGCCGCCCGTGGTGATGAGGGTATTGGCGGCCAGTGCCATGTCGGCAGGATCGCGGCCCAGCACCACGAGATTGTGTGAATCATGCGAATAGCTGGTGGCGATAGCGCCACGCAGTTCACCCCAACCTTCCAGTAGCGCCAGTTGTGGCGTGGCTTGGTGACGTCCATGACGATGCTGAACCCAAATCAGGCTAAAACCCTCTGGAATCTGTACGTTACCGTCACGTACTTCGACCGTTTTTTCTCCCCACTGGGTAAAACGGGCACCCTTGATGTGGCGCAGAGTCGCTTGGCCATGGCGGATCGCAGGAACCTTCAGGATGAAATCGTCTGCAACTCGCGGTTGCAGCTGCAAGGTGTTACGCGGAGCCGTGACATCCGGGTTAGCGTTGAGGGGAGCCAGCATTTTGCCGTCTTGTGCCATCAGCTTTCCTGCGACGTAAACCTGCCGGGCATTAAGGTGTTTCAGAGAATCGAATACCACCAGATCTGCGATACGGCCTGCGGCAATCAGCCCGAGATCGTTACGCTGCAAGCGGATGGCGGCATTGAGCGTAGCCATGCGTAACACATCAGTCGCCGGTAACCCTTGTTCGATCAACATATTAAGCAATGCCACGATGCCGCCTTTTTCCAACAGCATATCGGGTGGTACATCGTCGGTGCACACTGTGACTTGTGAGGACAGATGCGGGAGCGTTTTCAGTGCTGCGACGATCTCCGGCAGCAGGTAAGGGTGAGAGCCTCTTATTTCTAACGTCAGACCTGCGCGTAATTTTTCCAGCGCATCTGCCCCTGAGGTCAGTTCGTGGTCAGAAGTAACACCTGCGGCCAGGTAAGCTTGTAGTTGAGCACCGCTCAATCCACGTGCATGTCCTTCAATCAACTTGCCGCTGTTTAACCCGGCATTAAGGATCTCGAGCATACGGTCGCTGCCGTTGAGTACGCCATGCATATCCATGACTTCGGCAACGCCGCCGACCTCCGGCCATGCCAGCATGGTTTCCATCTCCTGGCCGCCAAAGTCGGCCCCGGACATTTCTAATCCTGGTGTGGAAGGTACGCTTGAGGGCGCAGCGCAGATCACCCGGAGCGGTAAGCCTCGGCTGGCATCAACGGCATAACGCACGCCAGCAACGCCGAGCACGTTGGCCAGTTCGTGCGGATCCCAGAAGATCGTTGTGGTCCCCTGGGCGACGACGATCTCAGCATAGCGTTCTGGTGGCAAGTGCGAGCTCTCAACATGCACATGGGTATCGATCAACCCAGGGCTCAGATACGCACCAGCCAAATCCTGTGTCAGCAAGGCGTCAGTCATTGTGGTGCAAGGGTGAACGCTGGCAATCAGCGAGCCAACGATGCCGACATCAACGTGGCGAACCTCACCGGTTGCCATGTCAATGAGTGCAGCGTTTGTCAGCAGTAAATCAAAAGGATGTTGGCCTAGTGCGGCTTTCACCGCACGCTGGCGTTCGCCCGTGCTGGTGCAATGAGTGGTCATGGTGATTACCCGGCATAATGACAGGGTTGTTACTCTAGGCGGGCGTACGGGCTTTGCACAGATGATTTAATTTATCGCCTGATAAGAAACGTTTATGCTGTCGCAAACGTTTACTTTGTTGGCTGACGGAAACCTGACATGTCTGAACCCTGGCGCCGGTTGCCCGCGCTTTCTCTGAAACAGATCCAATATTTCGTTACTTTGGCGAGGTTGCGGCATTTTACCGATACGGCAAACCGACTGGCTATCAGTCAGCCGGCATTGAGCAGTGCGCTGCGGCAGATAGAGTTGGTGTTAGGGGGCAAGTTGGTGAATCGCACCGCCTCGGCGGTGACCTTAACTGAACAGGGCGCGGCTATCTTGCCACATGCTGAACGGCTGCTGAATGTGGCGCAGGCCGCGTTTGACGATATGCAGCGTATTATGTTGGCAGGTGGCGACGGGACTGTGCGTATCGGGCTGGTGCCTTCAGTCAGCGGGTTATTATTTCCGGCGGTGCCGCAATTGCTGGCGACGCACTTTCCCCGTCTGCGTATCGAGTTTCATGATCAAACAAATGACTCGCTGTTATTACAGTTAGATAACGGGTTAATCGATTTTGGTATTGGTGCACTGGATAGCTCGGTGCCAGAATCGCTGGAGATATATCCGTTGCAGGAAGACCCCTTTGTGGTCGTCATGCGATGTGACGATCCTCTGGCGGAATCACATCACCTACCGTGGCGGCAATTAACCCGGCGGGATATCGCCGTTTTTTCTAAAGGGAATATCAGCAGATTGGTGTTGGCATTGGCGGAAAGCCACCGTTTGAATTTAACCGCACGTTACCAGGTGGATTTTTTAGAGACGTTATATGGTTTAGTGCGTTCAAAATTAGCCGTGGCAATTTTACCGCAACTTTACACCACGCATTTGAATGATGAAGAATTAACCGTGGTTCAGCTACAGCAGCCAATGCTCAGCCGCACCGTGGCGTTAATGCGCAGCGCACACCGAAACCATCCGGTATTAATTGATGATTGTTTCCAATTGTTATTGCAAGAATTCCAAAAGCGAATGAAAGTCTAGGAAGTCAATGAGATAAATACGCTAGCAGGGGAACATTGAAGCCGATGAATGTATCGGCTCAACGCATTTTACGCTGGGACTATCGTACGAACTTCCAAACGGCCGTTGGGATTTTATCGTACAGTTTATTCATGGTGAGCTCAGCCAGGCGATGGTCGGCTGCAGAGTAAAACAACTCAAGCTCATCATCTGAAAGCTCATATTTGTTTTTTTCAATGACGCGTTCCAGTGTGTCAATTGTGGTGCATTTACGTAAACGCATCAGATAATCAATTTTAGTCATGATAACCTTTGGTGTTATAAACCGTAGAGAAGAATAATTTGGGGATAATTATCCCCTAAGTTTTCATTGTCGTACAGATGTCCTCTCCTGAGAACATTCTGAATAATCGCGCCTTGGTTTTTTGCCAACGACGCAAATCGGAATCATTTATACCGTAACTGCTGAACAGCGTGTAGGTATCATCGAGATACTCTTCGACTAACTCCGATAAATCACTTTCGTCCATGTATTTAATTTTATAACTCATCACAAACGAAGCAATATGTTCTATCAACTCATTAAGCTGAAGGTTGACGGAAGATGTCGGATCGTTCACCCAGCCGTGATGGCTGTCGCCCAGCGTGGCAATGCCTTCATCATACAGGTTTTCGCACAAGAATTTTAGCTGAGCAATATCGTGCCTTTTAGGCGAATACTCATCCATATCATCCCCTCCGTAAGTCTTAATTTCGGTGTTGATAACACTCTGTGAGTAAGCTGATTTACATCATAGACGGAGACAGCTTAATGAAGGTGACAGAATAAACTTTCCGTATAATGAATATAAATCATTTCTTCGCATCTGGCCTGCTGTTATTACGTAAACTTACAATTCATCTGCTGTAGATGGCCGAGAGTTATCAATGATGTCAAAGATGAGTCCCTGTTCGGCAACGCGAAAAGTGACACTATCGCTGATGTATTCCTCGGCGTTGATATCCAGACAGGCATTGAAAATTGTCCATTTATAGCGGTAACTCATTGAATACTTATCGTTGCTCAGTGCTTGAATATCAAGTATCTCTAATGAACCCTCAGCATAATGCGCACTTTCTGAATAAAAACTCAAGCCGCTGGTCAATGCCGGTTCCAACTCTGACATTTTATCGAGGATCGCTTTCTTTAGTTTTTTAACAGAAAGTGCTTCCGTCATTGTTCGACAGTGGAGAATTAGATCCATTTAATGCCTGACCTTATGGCGTTCCCGTCTAATTATCTTACTCCTTTTTGGACACTTCGTCGGTAAACTTTTCGTTAACTAAAGGCTTTTTTACACTAACCCAACGTTGCTTATCAGTTAATAACCCTGACGCTACCCAGCATACCTCTAAAGAGTCGCTCTCGTTTTCGAAAAAGTGTCACATGTCGGCAGGTTACTCACTTTATTGTTACGTTCGGTTGCACTAATCACCGGGTCGGCGCTTGAGCTGTTGAAGTGTTTGTGATGTTATACTGTAACAATTTAATTTCCTGTCGTCTGACCATGAAACTGACATCCACATCACACGATGACGCTACGCCGTCATTACATTCACTGTTCACGGCCTCTGCAGGGTTGCGCTGTGGCATTGCCGCATTGCTGTTGGTTTTACTCTGGCTAGGCATACTCTGGGCGGTGGCATTGCCATGATAACGTTACAAGAGGCCGTGATCGGTTACGGTGGTGCACCTCTGTTCCCACCGCTCAGTGGTCACTTTGCTACGGGGTCTCTGACCGCCGTTGTCGGGGTAAACGGGGCCGGAAAGTCCACGTTGCTGAAAACGTTGGCTGGGCTTTTGCCGCTACAGAACGGCAGTCTGTCCTTCAGCGGTCATTCATTACCGCGGATGGCGTATTTGCCGCAACAGGCTGAATTGGACCGCCAGTTTCCGATCGTGGTGAGCGATCTGGTGGCGATGGGAAGCTGGCCGCAGAGCGGCATGTTTGGTGGATTGCGCAAACGCGTTGTACTGCAAATTTCGGAAGCGTTAGAGACCGTGGGCATGACGGCGATGGCACATAGCCCGGTTGGCGAGCTTTCTGGGGGCCAACTACAGCGGGTATTGTTCGCACGTCTGCTGGTCCAGCAGGCGCCGCTGATTTTACTGGATGAACCTTTTACCGGTATCGACAGCGCAACGACGCAATTGTTGTTGCAGGTGATCGCGCAGTTGCATCAACAAGGGCGAACCGTCATTGCGGTACTGCATGACATGTCGATGGTGGCTAACCATTTCCCTCAAGCGTTGTTACTGACACCAGAATGCTGCCATTGGGGAGCCGCCGGTCGAGTGTTGGAGCATATCCCCGCGTTGAATGTCGCCAGCCCACCGGTATGTCGTATGGCGGTGGCGCAATGATGTTACTTGATTCACTTATTGATCCCTTTGCTTCATTCGGCTTTATGCGTCGTGCGTTGGTTGCCTGCTTTGCGTTGTCGCTCAGCGCCGCACCGCTAGGGGTTTTCCTGTTGCTGCGGCGCATGAGTCTGGTTGGTGATGCGTTATCTCACGCGGTGCTGCCAGGGGCCGCGATCGGCTATCTGATTTCCGGCATGTCGCTGGTCGCAATGGGCGTCGGTGGGTTTATTGCCGGGTTGGCGGTAGCGATGCTGTCCGGATTGGTCAGTCGCCGGACGTTGCTGAAAGAAGACGCCAGTTTTGCAGGTTTCTATCTGGGATCTCTGGCGCTGGGGGTGACTTTAGTTTCGCTACGGGGGTCCAGCGTTGATTTACTGCACGTGTTGTTCGGTTCGATCCTGGCGGTGGACACGCATGCCATTTTAATGGTGGGGGCGATAACCAGCTTCTCTCTGCTGGTGTTAGCCGCATTGTACCGTGCGCTGGTGATTGAATCTTTTGACGCCACCTTTTTACGCGTCAGCGCACCCCGTTGGTTGGCGCTGATACACGGGATGTTTCTGGCTTTGGTGGTCATCAACCTGGTCGCCGGTTTCCAGATCCTCGGTACCCTGATGTCGGTTGGGCTGATGATGTTGCCCGCTGCCAGCGCCCGTTTTTGGGCGCGCAATCTACCGCACATGTTGGCGGTTGCTATGGGGATCGGCATGCTTTCGAGCTTTATTGGGCTTGAATGGTCGTACTACGCGTCATTGCCCGCCGGTCCTGCAATTGTGCTGAGTGCCAGCGTAATCTTTTTTGCTTCGATTCTGTTTGGGACGCGTGGGGGAATCTACTCTCTCGCGCGCCGTTGAGAAGTGCTATGTGCAAGGAGAAAGTATGAAACGTTTACCTATATCGCTGGCAGTGGCTGCTCTGCTGTCCAGCCCATTGGCTATGGCGAAGACTGTCGACGCTGTTGCCAGTTTTTCTATCCTCGGTGATATCGTCAAGCAGGTGGGGGGAGAGCATGTCAGTGTCTCTACATTGGTAGGCCCGGACGGCGACCCACACAGTTTTGAGCCGTCACCGAAAGACAGCAAGCTGCTTTCACAAGCGGATGTGGTGTTTGTCAGTGGCCTGGGGTTGGAAGGGTGGATCGATCGTCTGGTCAGCGCATCAGGGTACAAAGGTCAGGTGGTTACGGCATCGCAGGGGGTTAATTCGCGGAAGATGAATGAAGATGGTAAGGAAATCACCGATCCCCACGCCTGGAACAGTATGAAGAATGGCGTGCTGTATGCGACTAACGTGATGAATGCGCTGATTGCGGCAGACCCTGAAGATGCCAACTATTTCCGCCAGCGAGGCGCGGAGTATATCCAGCAGTTGCAAAAGATGGATCTGTGGGCAAAAACAGAATTTGCCGCGGTGCCTCAGCAAAAGCGTAAGGTGCTGACCAGTCATGATGCTTTTGGCTATTTTGGGCAAGAATATGGCGTCACCTTCCTTGCCCCGGTCGGTTTCTCTACCGAGGCAGAAGCCAGCGCCAGCGACGTGGCCGGTTTGATCAAGCAAATCAAACAAGAAAAGGTTAATGCTTACTTTATTGAAAACCAGACCGATCCACGCCTGGTGAAGCAAATTGCCGCTGCCACGGGTGCCAAAGCAGGGGGCGAACTGTATCCAGAGGCCTTATCCAACGCCAACGGGCCAGCAGCCACTTACGTGCAGGCGTTCAAGCACAATGTCGATACTCTGCTCAGCAGTATGAAATAACGGATTTGCCCTGTCTGTCAGGCAGGGCATTTTTGCTGTTTCAGCTTTCTCCATAAAAAAAGCCCCGTTGAGCAGCAACGGGGCTTTGCGACAGACAGCGGGTACTGCATTACTTACGTTTTTTCTTACGTCCCTGTACCGCTTTAAAGCGTGGGTTACTTTTACAAATCACATAGATACGACCTTTACGACGCACGACTTTGCAATCTGGATGGCGATTTTTCGCAGAACGCAACGAGCTCAAAACCTGCATATTGATTCCCTTTTACTTGCTGCCAGTAAAGAAGCGGCCAAAACGCTGCTGGAAGCGTGCGGTGCTGCCTTCTTTCGAGAACTCTTTCTGCTTGCCCGTGTAATACGGATGAGAAGCGGAAGAGATGTCGAGAGTAACGTACGGCCAGCTCTCACCTTCAAGCTCAATGGTGCGGTCGGTCTTAATCGTCGAACCCACCTTAAAGTAGGTATCGGCACTGAGGTCGTGGAACACGACGGTGCGGTAGTTTGGGTGGATGCCTGCTTTCATGATGCGCTCCAATGTAATGTTATACTATAACAATAATTATGCGCTGCACGGCATCACGGATCAAGTACAAAATGCATTTGTAGATAAATTAATGAGAGTGATTTGCATTAAGCGGATGAACCAAAAGGAAAAGGCCGCATAAGCGGCCTTTGTATTCAGGGGTAAGCACTCACCGTGTTATCAGTGATGCTCGACCGGATGGCTGTGTTCCACATCCTCAGACTTCTTGCTGAAGCGGCGACGAACCACCACGAAGAAGACCGGAACAAAGAAGATGGCCAAGACGGTTGCGGTAATCATCCCGCCCATCACGCCGGTACCTACTGCGTTCTGTGCACCGGAGCCTGCACCGCTACTGATAACCAGCGGCAGTACCCCGAGGATGAAGGCCAGTGAAGTCATCAGAATTGGACGAAGACGCATACGCACCGCTTCCAACGTGGCTTCTATCAGACCTTTACCTTCTTTATCCATCAGATCCTTGGCGAATTCCACAATCAATATGGCGTTCTTCGCCGACAGACCTATAGTGGTCAACAGCCCCACCTGGAAGTACACGTCGTTGTTCAGACCGCGCATCGTCGCTGCCAACAGCGCACCGATAACCCCCAGTGGCAGAACCAGCATAACCGAGAACGGAATTGACCAGCTCTCATACAACGCTGCCAGACACAGGAACACCACCAGAATCGAGATGGCGTACAGCGCTGGGGCCTGATTACCGGACAGACGTTCCTGATAGGACATACCGGTCCAGTCGTAACCAATGCCGCTCGGCAGTTTCGAAGACAACTCTTCCATCATGTTCATTGCTTCACCGGTACTCTTACCCGGTGCAGCCTGACCCAGAATCTCCATGGAAGGCAGGCCGTTATAACGTTCCAGGCGCGGTGAGCCGTATTCCCACTTCGCGGAAGCAAAGGCGGAGAACGGAACCATCTGGCCGCTGGTGCCACGAACAAACCATTTATTGATGTCTTCTGGCAACATACGGAACGGTGCGTCAGCCTGTACGTATACTTTCTTCACACGACCGCGGTCGATGAAGTCGTTAACGTACGAACCACCCAGTGCCGTTGTCAGCGTGCTGTTAATGGTGGTGATGCTGACACCCAGCGCCTTGGCTTTCTCTTGGTCGATAATCAGCTTGAACTGCGGTGTATCTTCCAGGCCGTTTGGACGCATGCCCACCAGCAAGTCGGGATGCTTGGCTGCCATGCCCAACAGCTGGTTACGTGCTTCAGTCAGTTTTTCGTGGCCCAGGCCACCCTGATCAATCAGCTGGAAGTCGAAACCGGTCGCGGTACCCAGTTCGATAATCGCTGGCAAGTTGAACGGGAATACCAAGCCGTCTTTGATTTGCGAGAACGCACCCATGGCGCGGCCTGCAATCGCGGGCACTTTATTTTGCTCACCTTTACGTTCGGACCAGTCTTTCAAACTGACGAACGACAGACCGTTGTTCTGACCATTACCGTTAAAGCCGAAGCCCGCTACGGTAAACACAGAAACCACGTTATCTTTTTCTTTGGTCAGGAAGTAGTCTGTGACTTCTTCCAGTACCTTAGAGGTACGTGCTTCGGTCGCACCCGCTGGCAACTGCACCATGGTTAACAAAATACCCTGGTCTTCTTCCGGCAGGAACGAAGAAGGCAGACGCAGGAACAACAGCCCCATACCGACGACGATCAGCAGGTAGATCACCAGATAACGACCTGTGCTGCGCAGAATGCCCGCGATGCTGTCGGTGTAGTGGTGGGTGCTCTTTTCGAACATGCGGTTAAACCAACCGAAGAAGCCGGTTTTAACCCCGTGATCGCCCTTCGGCACCGGTTTGAGCATGGTGGCGCACAGCGCGGGTGTCAGGATCAACGCAACCAGGACTGACAGTGCCATCGCAGAAACGATAGTGATGGAGAACTGACGGTAAATGGCACCCGTTGAGCCGCCAAAGAATGCCATTGGTACGAATACCGCTGACAGCACCATAGCAATACCGACCAACGCGCCCTGGATCTGTTCCATCGATTTCTTGGTGGCTTCTTTCGGCGGGAGTCCCTCTTCGGACATCACACGCTCGACGTTCTCTACCACCACGATGGCGTCATCCACCAACAAGCCTATCGCTAGCACCATGCCGAACATCGTCAGGGTGTTTATCGAGAAGCCAAACGCCGCGAGAATAGCGAAGGTCCCCAGCAATACCACCGGTACCGCAATCGTTGGGATCAACGTTGCGCGGAAGTTCTGCAGGAACAAATACATCACCAGGAACACCAGGATGATGGCTTCGATCAGCGTTTTTACCACTTCGTTAATTGAGATTTTAACGAACGGGGTCGTGTCGTACGGGTAAACCACTTTCATCCCTTGAGGGAAGAAAGGTTGCATCTTGGTCAACGCGTCTTTAACCGCTTTCGCGGTGTTCAGGGCGTTGGCACCCGTGGCCAGTTTGATACCCAAGCCAGCAGCAGGTTTACCGTTGTAACGCGCCGTAACGGCATAGCTTTCCGCACCGCGTTCAATGTGTGCCACATCGCTCAAGCGAACCTGAGAACCGTCAGCATTCACCTTCAGTAGAATTTTACCGAACTCTTCTGGAGAGGTCAGACGGGTCTGCGCAATGATGGAGGCGTTAAGTTGTTGACCTGGCACCGGTGGCATCCCACCCAGCTGCCCTGCGGCGATCTGGTTGTTCTGCTCGGTGATGGCGGACGTCACATCCGTCGTGGTCAGTTGGAAATTGTTCAGCTTGTTCGGATCCAACCAGATACGCATGGCGTACTGGGCACCAAACAGTTGCACTTCACCTACGCCGGATGAACGGCTGATAGGGTCTTTGATGTTAGAGGCCACATAGTCCGCGATATCGTCCTGAGTCATGCTCGGATCGTCGGAAATGAAGCCGGCAACCATCAGGAAGCTGCTGCTCGATTTTTCAACTTTCAGGCCCTGCTGCTGTACTTCTTGTGGCAGCAGCGGTGTAGCCAGTGACAGTTTGTTCTGAACCTGAACCTGAGCGATATCAGGGTCGGTGCCAGAGTTAAATGTCAATGTAATGGTGACGCTACCAGAGGAGTCACTGGTGGAGGACATGTACATCAGATTATCGATACCGTTCATATTCTGTTCGATAATCTGAGTGACGGTATCCTGAACCGTTTTTGCATCCGCGCCCGGATAGTTTGCGGAAATACTGACCGCAGGTGGTGCAATAGTTGGATACTGCGCTATAGGCAGTTTCATTATTGCAAGCACCCCCGCCAACATGACGATGATGGCGATTACCCAGGCGAAAATCGGGCGATCTATAAAGAACTTAGCCATGTCTTACCGGCTCCTTTTTATGACTTCTGCGCTTCAGACTGCGGCTGCTTTTGCGCCTGAGTGTCAACTTCCTGCACTTTTACCTGAGCGCCTGGGCGGGCTTTCATTTGGCCAGTGACGATTACGCGGTCGCCGGCTTTCAAACCGTCGGTAACCAGCCATTTGTCGCCAATCGCCTGATCCGCTTTCAGCGTGCGCATTTCGACTTTGTCGTCAGCGCCCACGACCAGAGCCGTCGCTTCGCCACGTGGATTACGTGTCACACCCTGTTGTGGAACCAGCAACGCATCGCTACGCACGCCTTCATCCAGACGGGCGCGAACGAACATGCCCGGCAACAGGATATCGTTCGGGTTCGGGAACATGGCGCGAATAGTGATGGAGCCCGTGGTTTCATCAACGGTGACGTCAGAGAATTCCAGCGTGCCTTCCTGCTCGTACTGCACGCCGTTTTCCAGCAGCAGTTTCACCTTGGCTTTACCGTTTTCCTGTTTCAGCGCACCGCTGGCCAGTTCTTGCTTCAGGCGCAGGAAATCGTTGCTCGACTGCGTGACGTCAACGTACATCGGATCAAGTTGCTGCACGGTGGACAGGGCAGTGGTCTGGCCGTTAGTCACCAGCGCACCTTCAGTTACGGCAGATTTGCCGATACGCCCGGAGATCGGTGAAGTCACTTTGGTGTAAGCAAGATTGATGCGTGCGGTTTCCACTGCGGCTTTTGCAGCGACCACTGCGGCCTCTGCCTGCTGCAGTGTGGAGACAGCGGTATCGTAATCCTGCTTACTGATGTAACTGGTACCCAGCAATGGTTTATAGCGGTTTACCGTGACGCGCGCGATCGATGCGCTGGCCTGTGCTTTGGCCAAATCGCCTTTGGCACTGTCATAGCTTGCCTGATAGGTAGCAGGATCGATCTGATACAGGGAAGACCCTGCTTTGATATCACTGCCTTCAACGAAGTTGCGTTTCAGGATAATACCGCTAACCTGAGGGCGAACTTCGGCGATACGATACGCAGCGGTACGGCCAGGAAGATCGGTAGTAATGTTGAGAGGCTCTGCCTTCAACGTCACTACACCCACTTCGGGAGCCGGTGGTTGGGCGCCTTGCTGTTGGGTTTCTTTATCGTTACATCCTGTAAGCATTAAGCTGCCTGAAAGCATCAGAACTGCCGCCAGAGGCGTTAACCCTCTGTTTTTGTTCATAGAAAAACCTCAAGTGTCCGATTTCAAAATGATCAATGGATCACAAGCTTTAAAACCCATTGCTGCGTTAATTATATGTGCGTGCTATGGTACATACATACGCGAATGTATGTAAATCACACTCCCCCTAAAAAACAACGTCATGGCACGAAAAACCAAACAGCAGGCGCTAGAAACTCGGCAGCACATACTTGATGCTGCAGTGCAAGAATTCTCTGAACGTGGCGTTTCTGCAACGTCACTGACAGATATTGCCACCGCTGCTGGGGTTACGCGTGGTGCAATTTATTGGCACTTCAAGAACAAGGTAGACCTGTTTAACGAAGTTTGGGAATTATCAGAGTCGAAAATAGGCGATCTCGAACTAGAGTATCAGGCAAAGTTCCCCGAGAATCCACTGCGTATTTTACGAGAAATTCTGATTTACATTCTGACGGCTACAGTCGATGACAGCCGCCGCAGAGCCCTGATGGAAATCGTTTTCCACAAGTGCGAATTCGTGGGTGAAATGATGCCGTTGCAGGAAGCGCGTAAAGTGCTGTACCTGGCCGGTTACGAACGCATCGAGTCGGTACTGCGTGACTGCATGAGCCATGGCCAACTGCCTGCTGATTTACATACCCGCCGTGCGGCGATCATCCTGCACGCCTATATTACCGGCCTGATGGAAAATTGGCTGTTTATGCCGGAGAGCTTTGACTTGAAAGCAGAAGCCACGATGCTGATCGATTCTTTCCTCGAAATGGCTCAGTTTAGCCCCACCTTGCGTATCAAGCCGGAAGAGCTGGCGGCACTGCCGTGCAGCGTCGAAAGTCATCCTTTATAAGGAGAAGCACTATGTCATCTGTTGTGTTGATCGCCAATGGCGCCGCCTATGGCCACGAATCGTTATTTAATGCATTACGCCTGGCGATTGCGCTGAAAGAACAGCAAACCGACCTCAATCTGAAACTGTTCCTGATGTCCGATGCGGTAGTGGCGGGCCTCGCCGGGCAACAGCCGCATGAAGGCTACCATTTGCAGCAGATGCTGGAAATTCTCACAGCGCAGCAGGTGCCGGTGAAGCTGTGTAAAACCTGCGCGGATGCGCGCGGTGTCAGCCGGCTGCCGTTGGCAGATGGCGTAGAGATTGGCACGTTGGTTGAGTTGGCGCAATGGACGCTGGCGGCCGAGAAAGTGCTGACGTTCTGATCCCGGCACATCTGTACATCACCAGCAATGCTTTTCTTATTCTTTGGCTATCTGCGATCGTGATAATCTTTCTGCTTCTTTATTGATTCGAAGCTAAATCATGCATCGCAGGTTAGTTAAACGCCTTTTTTCAGCGTTACCCCCGTTCCTGGGTGTGGATCTCTACCGCACTCTTGCCCTATTTTTGCTGATCGCGGTTTGCGCGGTCTGCCAGCCCACGGCCTATGCCACACTGAATGGCGATCTGCCGTCACGCAGCGAAATTCAAAGCCAACTGGATGCGTTGAATAAGCAAAAAACGCTGACGCCGGTGAATAAACTGACCCAGCAGGATTTGACCCGCACGCTTGAACTGCTGGAGGCTATTGAACGCAGCAAACAAGATGGGGCTCAGCTTAAACAGCAGCTGCAATTGGCACCGGGTAAATTGCGGCAGGTCACTGCCGATCTGGAGGCGCTGAAAGCGCCGGTAGACAGTGCGGCTGCCAGAGCTGAACTGTTGCCGCTTTCCCTGCGACAGTTAGAAACCCGCCTCTATCAGACGCTCGACGACTTGCAGGCAGCGCAGGAAAACCTGTCGACATATAACAGCCAACTCGTTTCATTGCAGACCCAGCCAGAGCGGGTACAAAGCAGTATGTATACCGCTTCGCAACGCCTGCAGGAAATCCGCAATCAAATCAACGATCAGACGCCGGGTCAGAGCTCATTGCGCGACAGCCAGTTGGTGATGCTGGCCACTGAACAGACCTTGCTCAATGCGCAAATTGATCTGCAACGGAAAAGTCTGGAAGCCAACACCACCTTGCAGGATCTGTTGCAGAAGCAGCGTGACTACACCACCGCCCACATTGATGCTCTGGACCACAACGTGCAACTCCTGCAAGAAGTGGTCAACAGTAAGCGGTTGACGTTATCGGAAAAAACCGCAAAAGAAGCACAGAACCCGGAAGATGCCACAGACATTCAGCACAATCAGTTGGTCAGCAAAGAACTGGACGTTAACCGTCAGCTCAGTCAGCGGCTGATCGCGGCGACTGAAGAGAGCAACGTACTGTTCCAACAGAATATTCGGGTAAAGAACTGGCTCGATCGCGGCTTGCAGGCAGAGCGCAATCTGAAGGAGCAAATCCAGGTGCTCAAAGGCAGTTTGGTGCTGTCGCGTATTTTGTATCAGCAGCAACAGAGTTTGCCGCAAGGAACGCTGGTGGCTGATATGGGGACACGCATTGCCGATCTTCGCCTGGAGCAATTTGATATCAACCAGCAGCGCGACGATCTGTTCAAGGGTGATGACTACATCAATAAGTTGGTGGCAGACAGCAAAGAAAAAGCCAATGCGGACGTGCTTGATGCCTTGAATGAAATCGTCGATATGCGGCGTGAGCTGTTGGATCAGTTGAATAAACAGCTCAGTAATCAGTTGGCGCAGTCGATCAGTTTGCAGATCAATCAGCAACAGTTGACCAGCGTAAACACTTCGCTGCGAGATACGTTAACCCAGCAGATTTTCTGGGTTAACAGCAACAAGCCGGTCGATTTGGCGTGGTTGAAAGCATTGCCGGGCGCGGTCAAAGATCAAATCGCCGCGCTCGATTTCAAAATAGACCTCCGCAAAATGCTGCAGGGTGGGTTGAATTCATTAGTCATCCTTATTCCGCTGTTGCTGTTACTGGGTCTGTTACGCTGGCGCTATAAGCTGATCGACAACCATTTGCAGAAGCTGGCGAATGATGTCGGACAGTTAAAGCGCGACAGCCAATTGCATACGCCAAAAGCCATTATTTTGACCCTGCTGAAGGTATTGCCGGGATCGGCGCTACTGCTCGGCGCTGGTTTTTGGTGTTACCGCGCGGATATTGGCCTCAGCGACTTTATTTGGGCGTTGTCGCAGCAGCTAGCAATGTTCTGGCTGGTGTTCGGTTTTACCTACCGCTTATTGGCACGCGGCGGCATTAGCGAGCGGCATTTCAACTTTTCTGTTGAACTCTGCGCACACTACCGGCGTCAGACGGTGCGTTTGGGCTTGGCACTGCTGCCGCTGATCTTCTGGTCAGTGCTGGGTGAGAAAGCCCCGTTACGGCTGGTGGAAGATGTTATTGGCCAGGTCGTGGTGATGCTGACATTGGCGCTGTTAGCCGTGCTGGTGTTCCCAATGTGTCGCGACAGTTGGCGTGAGAAAGGCTCACATGCGGTGCGGTTGGTGATCGTCACCGCTATTGCAGCGACGCCGCTAATCTTGCTCGGGTTGATGTTCGCCGGTTACTTCTACACCACACTGCGTCTGGCTGGCCGCTGGATCGACAGCCTCTACTTATTCTTCCTGTGGAACATTGTTTATCTGACCGCTATTCGCGGTTTGAGCGTTGCGGCGCGGCGGCTGGCATACCGGCGTGCGTTGGCTCGACGCCAGAGTTTGGCGAAGGAGAAAGAGGGGGCCGAAGGGGTCGAGCCGGTCGAAGAGCCGCCTTTGGCGCTGGATCAGATCAACGAACAGTCGTTGCGTCTGACCACAATGGCGCTATTTATTATCTTCGCCAGCGCCTTGTACGGTATTTGGTCGGATCTGGTGACGGTAATATCGTATCTGGACAGCATCACGCTCTGGCATTATACCGCGACTGTTGCCGGCAGCAGCGTGGCGCAGGCGGTGACGCTGGGCAACATGATGGTCGCGATAGCTGCGGTGATCGTCGCCTACGTCATGACCCGCAACTTACCTGGCTTACTGGAGGTAGTGGTGTTGTCGCGGTTGCAGTTGCGGCAGGGGACGTCTTACGCTGTTACCACCATACTGACTTATCTGATTACCACCGTGGGTGCCGTGACCGCACTCGGATCGCTGGGTGTCTCTTGGGATAAGTTGCAATGGTTGGCTGCGGGCTTAACGGTGGGGTTAGGGTTCGGTCTGCAGGAGATTTTCGCCAACTTTGTCTCTGGTTTGATCATCCTGTTCGAACGGCCGATCCGCATCGGCGATACCATTACTATCGGGAGTTTCTCAGGCTCGGTCAGCAAAATTCGCATTCGCGCCACAACCATCACCGACTTTGACCGCAAGGAGGTGATCATCCCGAACAAAGCCTTTGTGACCGAGCGGTTAATCAACTGGTCACTGTCAGACACCATCACCCGCGTATTGATCAAAGTGGGTGTGGCCTATGGTTCAGATCTGGATAAGGTGAAAGCTGTGCTGTTAAAAGCGGCGCATGACAATCCACGGGTAATGACCGATCCAGAACCGCAGGTGTTCTTCCTTAATTTTGGCGCCAGCACGCTGGATCATGAACTGCGCCTTTATGTGCGGGAATTGCGTGACCGCAGCTATACCGTTGATGAACTGAACCGTTCGATCGAACGCCTATGTCGTGAGAACGACATCAATATTGCCTTCAACCAGCTTGAGGTGTACTTGCACAATCAGCAGGGCAATGAAGTGCAGGAGGTCAAACGGACGCTATCACCGGGGGAAGGTGGAGTATCGGCAGGGTAGTGGGATGAGAATCAAGGGTTCAGCGCAGGCTGAACCCTTTTTACTGCCCGACGGGCAGGTAGGGAGAGGTCACGCCATTGCGTTGCAGCTTTTCCTGGTAATCCCGTTTGACGATATCCAACGCCGCCAGTGCGGTGGCTGGATCGATTTCATTGCATTCCAACAGGTAAATCAGGTCTACCGCCAGTTGCAGTTCTGGAGAGGCATTTTCTAGAGACATAAAACCCACGTTTAATTGAGATGAATGAGTGATGCTTCGCTTCGGCTGAGTATAGTGAACAAGATCCTCAGAGGGGAATAATCATTAAAATATTGTGATAAATCTTCAAAAACCGTTTTCTTTGCGCTCAATACTGCGTTCAATGCGTGCCAACGCTTGGCGACAACGCATCAAGCGACCTTCCAGCGCCGCGAGTTCATGCTGTAATTTTTGCTGTGCGGCCAACGTCGTTTGTCTTCCTAAAAGACTTTCCCGATCTTGAATCATTGCAATGATTCGGCGCTCATAATCCTGATGCTCAGCCAGCTTGTGGTACAAATCGACTGCCGCCACTTCCTTGGGTTGATTCTTGCGGCGCAGTGCCTGAGTCGCCAGTTCACGCTGTAGAGCGGTGATCTGCGCCACCAGCCGCTCGGCCAAGAAGGCAACCTGCGTCGTGCGATTGTCGTTGGCTGCGGTCTGCAATTGCGTAAAATTCTTTTGCACTTCCGTCAGGTAATCGCGCAGACGCGTGCCGCGATTGGCAAACAACGCTGTGTCAAAGCGTGCCTGCGGAGTGGGGGCATCACCGCGCGGTGTGATTTCACCGGCGAGTACGGTGATCTGTTGTTCTAACACCTGTAAAAGACGCTGAGTGCTCACGTTGGCTCCATGACAATGAGATTGGGTTCAGCTTGCCCGCGATCACGCCGTGAAACAAGCGTCACGCGCATATTCCGGCTGCAGTGGCTGGCGATGCGGCAGATGCCGGTGGTAAAGTAGGCGGCAACAGGATGAAGCACTAAGGGGTGGCATGACGCGTTGGTTATTGATTGTCCTCGGTTGGCTGGCGGTGGTGTTGGCAACGCTGGGCGTGGTATTGCCGTTGTTACCGACGACGCCGTTCCTGTTGCTGGCCGCTTGGTGTTTTGCACGTTCGTCGCCGCGATTCCATTCTTGGTTGCTGTACCGTTCATGGTTCGGGCCTTACCTGCGTCATTGGCAGCAGCATCGCGCATTGCCGCCGGGGGCGAAATGGAAGGCCGTGTTGGTGATTGTGCTGACTTTTTCGGTTTCGCTGTGGTTGGTTAAAATCTGGTGGGTTCGTGGATTATTGTTATTGATGTTGGCCATTCTGCTGGCCTTTATGCTGCGTCTACCTGTTGTTGACCTGTCGCAACAAAAACAGCGCTGATTATGGCTTATGATGGCCAGTAGCTTTTCGGCTGCAGCTTGAAAGATGCAGGCGACAGTTGCATTTGTCCGCCAGTTTGCATAGATTTGGGCGTTTTCGTGCGCGGGGTGCTCCCCTTTTCCTGTTTATCGCGGGATTGGGTTTAAGACGACCTGCGCGCAAGTCATTAGGCAGTTTTATCAGGCAATAATTATGACCGCTACTGCGCAGCAGCTTCAGTTTATTAAAGACAGTATCAAAACCATCCCGGATTACCCTAAGCCGGGCATACTGTTCCGTGACGTCACCAGCCTGCTGGAAAACCCGCTGGCCTATGCTGCCAGTATTGAATTGCTGGTTGAGCGCTTCCGCGAAGCGGGCGTCACCAAAGTGGTGGGTACCGAAGCGCGTGGCTTCCTGTTTGGCGCTCCTGTTGCGTTGGCGCTGGGCGTGGGGTTTGTGCCCGTACGCAAACCAGGCAAGCTACCGCGTGCGACCCTCAGCGAAAGCTATGAGCTGGAATACGGTACTGACAAGCTGGAAATCCACACCGATGCTATCAACGCAGGTGATAAAGTGCTGGTGGTTGACGATCTGCTGGCGACAGGTGGCACCATTGAGGCAACGGCAAAACTGATCCGCCGCCTGGGTGGTGAAGTTAAAGACGCAGCATTCATTATCAACCTGCCGGATCTTGGTGGTGAAGCGCGTTTGAATGGCTTGGGTATCGAATGCTACAGCCTGGTCAATTTCGCCGGCCACTGATCTAAAATAGATATCCCCGAAAGATTTCGTGTCACCGTCAGGCGGCAAGCGCGTGAGTTCCAAGCGCTTACTCAAGTAAGCGACTGGAGTGAGGCCTGAAGCTAACAACGCGATGGCACGAAAGATGAAGGGGATAAACGGTCTCGCGGATCGGCGCGGGCCTGTGTTAGCATGACCCTCCAGATTACTCGACTTTTCCGGTATTAATGAGCTATCAGGTTCTTGCCCGTAAGTGGCGCCCTCAAACGTTTGCAGATGTTGTCGGACAGGAACACGTCCTGACTGCGCTGGCTAACGGCCTCTCGCTGGGGCGGATTCATCACGCCTATCTGTTCTCGGGAACGCGTGGCGTGGGTAAAACCACCATTGCGCGCCTGCTGGCCAAAGGCCTGAACTGTGAAACCGGCATCACCGCCACGCCGTGCGGCCAATGCGATAACTGCCGCGAGATTGAGCAGGGGCGTTTTGTCGATCTGATCGAGATTGATGCCGCGTCCAGAACCAAGGTGGAAGATACCCGCGATCTGCTCGATAACGTCCAGTATGCGCCCGCTCGTGGTCGCTTCAAGGTCTACCTGATTGACGAAGTGCACATGCTCTCGCGCCACAGCTTTAATGCGCTGTTGAAAACGCTGGAAGAGCCGCCTGCGCATGTCAAATTCCTGCTGGCAACCACAGATCCGCAAAAGTTGCCGGTGACCATTCTGTCACGTTGCCTGCAATTCCATCTCAAGGCGTTGGATGTCGATCAGATCCGCAGCCAGTTGGAAACGGTACTGCAGGCAGAACATATCACCAGCGATCAGCGTGCATTGCAGCTTTTAGCGCGCGCCGCTGACGGCAGCATGCGCGATGCATTGAGCCTCACTGACCAGGCGATTGCCATGGGGCAGGGGCAGGTAACCACCGCTACGGTCAGCCAGATGCTTGGCACACTCGACGACGAACAGCCACTGGCTATTCTCGAAGCGTTGGTGAGCGCCGATGGTGAAAAGGTGATGGCACAAGTCGCACAGGCCGCTTCGCGCGGGGTCGATTGGGAGAATTTGCTCGTCGAAACCCTGGCGTTGCTGCACCGTATCGCGATGGTGCAACTGCTGCCATCAGTGCTGGACAACCATTACGCCGCTATCGAACAGCGGCTGCGTGAGTTAGCGCGTACTTTGCCGCCGACTGACGTGCAACTTTATTACCAAACGCTGCTGGTCGGGCGTAAAGAGCTGGCTTTTGCACCGGATCGCCGTATGGGGGTTGAAATGACCTTACTGCGTGCGCTGGCGTTTCACCCGAAAGCGGTGATCCCAGAGCCGGTGGCAATGGTGCAGACGGCACCCGTGCAACTGGTACAGCCGCAGTCTCAACTGGCTCAGGCACCACAGTTTCAGGATGCGCCGCCGCCGTTAGGGCAGGCTGCACCACAGACCAATCAATCGGCAAATCTACCGGATGCCACCGCGCAATTATTAAAGGCGCGAACCCAACTGTTACGGCAGCAGGGAGCATCCACACCAAAAAAGAGTGAGCCGGCAGCGCCAGGAAAAGCGCGGCCGGCAAACTCAGCACTGGAGCGGTTAGCTTCCGTGACTGAGCGCAGCCAGCAGCGCCAGGCGGAAAAGCTCGTAAATGAAAAACCGGCCAAGCCGGAAGCTTATCGCTGGCGTGCACTGACCGAGCCAGAGGCCGAACCTGAGCCGCTGGCGACGCCAAAAGCGCTGCGCACCGCGCTTGAGCATGAGAAAACGCCCGAACTGTCAGCTAAGCTGGTGGTTGAGTCGCTGGAGCGCGATGCCTGGGCAGCGGAAATCGATAAGCTAAAAATTCCGAAACTGGTACAGCAACTGGCATTAAACGCGGTTAAACAACGGCTGGAACCGGGTAAGATTTGTCTCCATCTGCGGTCGTCACAGCGTCATCTGAACTCGCCTTCGGCGCAGAAGGTGCTGGCGGATGCGCTCAGCGAGCTGTATGGCAGCCCGGTTGAGTTGACCGTGGTGGAAGACGATAATCCGGCGGAGCGGACTCCGCTGGAGTGGCGACAAGCCATTTATGAAGAAAAACTGGCGCAGGCGCGTCAGTCGATCGTTGCGGATACCAATATCCAGACGCTGCGTCGTTTTTTTGACGCGGATCTGGATGAAGAGAGTATTCGCCCCATTTAAACGCCGCGTAAAGTGCGCGGCCCTAGCGACGAGAGACGACTATGTTTGGTAAAGGCGGTCTGGGCAACCTGATGAAGCAGGCCCAGCAAATGCAAGAAAAAATGCAGCAGATGCAGGAAGAAGTCGCCAAATTGGAAGTGACGGGTGAATCTGGTGCTGGCCTGGTGAAAGTCACCATCAATGGCGCGCACAACTGCCGTCGTGTGGAGATCGATCCGAGCCTGATGGAAGACGACAAAGATATGCTGGAAGATCTGATCGCGGCAGCAATCAACGATGCTGCACGCCGTATCGACGAAACCCAGAAAGAGAAGATGGCATCTGTATCCAATGGCATGCAACTGCCGCCTGGCTTTAAGATGCCGTTCTGATGCAAACCAGCCCGCTCCTTGAAACACTGATGGAGGCGTTGCGTTGCCTGCCGGGCGTAGGCCCTAAATCGGCGCAGCGTATGGCATTCCAGCTGTTGCAGCGCGATCGCAGCGGCGGAATGCGCCTGGCGCAGGCGCTGACCCGTGCCATGTCGGAAATTGGCCATTGTGCCGATTGCCGCACGTTCACCGAGCAAGATATTTGCACCATCTGCGCCAATCCGCGCCGTCAACAAAACGGCCAGATCTGTGTGGTGGAAAGCCCGGCTGATATTCACGCCATTGAGCAGACCGGCCAGTTCGCCGGCCGCTACTTTGTGCTGATGGGCCATTTGTCGCCGATGGACGGCATTGGGCCTGGCGATATTGGTTTGGACAGGCTGGAGCAACGGCTGGAAAAAGAAAGCATTACCGAAGTGATCCTGGCCACCAACCCGACGGTGGAGGGCGAGGCGACCGCCAACTATATTGCCGAAATGTGTGGTCAGTATGGTGTGGTTGCCAGCCGCATAGCCCACGGCGTGCCGGTGGGTGGCGAACTTGAGATGGTTGACGGCACCACGCTGTCACATTCATTGGCAGGTCGCCACGTCATTAAGTATTGATGTTTTCCTCTGACGGGGCTATCTGGCCCCGCCAGTTATTCTGCAAAAATTTCCCGCCAGTCGCTTGAAAAACAACACCCTTATCCCCACTTGATCCTCATTGTCCGCTTTTATTAGTTATACCCTATGAATTTCAAATTGCAGCGAGTGCAGGTAGCAACGCTGTGGCTTGAAAGGCGACGGGTAAATTGTCTTTGAGGTAATCAATGAGTATGAAAGGTCAAGAAACCCGTGGTTTCCAGTCTGAAGTAAAACAACTGCTTCATTTGATGATTCATTCGCTGTACTCCAATAAAGAAATTTTCCTGCGCGAGCTGATCTCCAATGCCTCAGACGCCGCCGACAAACTGCGTTTCCGCGCGTTGTCTACGCCTGAGCTGTATGAAGGTGACGGCGAGCTGCGCGTACGCCTGTCCTTCGATAAAGACAAGCGTACGCTGACCATTGCTGATAACGGCATTGGTATGAGCCGTGAAGAAGTGATTGAGAACCTCGGCACTATTGCCAAATCAGGTACCAAGGCCTTCCTGGAGTCTATCGGCTCTGATCAGGCTAAAGACAGCCAACTGATCGGTCAGTTCGGCGTGGGCTTCTACTCCGCGTTCATCGTGGCGGATAAAGTGACCGTGCGCACCCGCGCTGCCGGCGCCGCGGCCGATCAGGGCGTGTTCTGGGAGTCCGTTGGTGAAGGTGATTACACCATCGCTGACATTAGCAAAGAAGATCGCGGAACTGAGATCACCCTGCATCTGCGCGAAGGCGAAGATGAATATCTCGATGCCTGGCGTCTGCGTTCGGTGATCGGCAAATACTCTGATCACATCGCACTGCCTGTTGAGATTGAAACCAAAAACGAAGAAGACGGCACCGTTACCTGGGAAAAAATCAACAAAGCGCAGGCTTTGTGGACCCGCAGCAAGGCTGACGTTACCGACGAAGAATACAAAGAATTCTACAAGCATATCGCGCACGACTTTACCGATCCGCTGAGCTGGAGCCATAACCGGGTTGAAGGTAAGCAGGAATACACCAGCCTGCTGTATATCCCGGCACAGGCACCTTGGGATATGTGGAACCGCGATCACAAGCACGGTTTGAAGCTGTATGTGCAGCGCGTATTCATCATGGATGACGCCGAGCAGTTCATGCCGAATTACCTGCGTTTTGTGCGTGGTTTGATAGATTCCAACGATCTGCCGCTGAACGTTTCGCGTGAAATTCTGCAAGACAGCCGCGTGACGCAAAACCTGCGCGGTGCGTTGACCAAGCGCGTATTGCAGATGTTGGAAAAGCTGGCTAAAGACGATGCCGAGGGCTACCAAAAGTTCTGGCAGCAGTTCGGTCTGGTGTTGAAAGAGGGTCCAGCGGAAGATGGCGGCAACAAAGAAGCCATTGCCAAACTGCTGCGTTTTGCTTCCACTCACGGCGACAGCTCGGCGCAA
Organism: Serratia sp. CoH_122_TC_1; assembly: GCF_058191755.1. Taxonomy (NCBI): domain Bacteria; kingdom Pseudomonadati; phylum Pseudomonadota; class Gammaproteobacteria; order Enterobacterales; family Yersiniaceae; genus Serratia; species Serratia sp. CoH_122_TC_1. The sequence continues at coordinate 40,128 of NZ_JBXWLA010000007.1, read as the reverse complement.
ACCGTTTCGCTGGATGAATACGTTGGCCGGATGGCGGAAGGGCAGGAGAAGATCTATTACATCACTGCTGACAGCTATGCTGCCGCCAAGAGCAGCCCGCACCTGGAGCTGTTCCGTAAGAAAGGCATCGAAGTACTGCTGCTGTCCGATCGCATTGACGAATGGATGATGAGCTACCTGACCGAGTTTGACGGTAAGCCGTTCCAGTCGGTCAGCAAGGCGGACGAGGCGTTGGACAAGCTGGCGGATGAAACCGAAGAGCAGAAGGCCGCTGAGAAGCAGTTGGAGCCGTTTGTTGATCGCGTGAAAACGCTGCTGGGGGATCGTGTGAAGGATGTGCGCCTGACGCACCGCCTGACGGATACGCCGGCTATCGTGATCACCGATGCCGACGAAATGAGCACCCAGATGGCGAAACTGTTTGCCGCTGCCGGCCAGGAAGCACCGGCCGTAAAATACATTTTCGAACTGAATCCGGAGCATGCACTGGTCAAACGCGCATCCGACGTGGGTGATAACGAACAATTCGCTGAATGGATTGACCTGTTACTGGATCAGGCGCTGCTGGCTGAACGTGGCACACTGGAAGATCCAAACCAGTTTATTCGCCGCATGAATAAGCTGTTGTCCGCATAATTCCGATTGTATACGCCCCTGGCCTGCGTGTTAGGGGCGTATTTTTTTGTTTTATCACTGATTTTCCGCGTTTTATCCTCTGTTTTACGCCCTGTGTTCCGCAATCGATTTCCTCGCGTATCTTGAGCCAGCCCCCCCTGAAATGGTATGGTTGAGCGTTTTCGCAATTTTATAAAAACTTAATACCCAAAAGATTTCAATTTGCGGCCAGGCGGCAAGCGCGTGAGACCCGGGAGCTTACTTTGGTAAGTGGCTGGGATGAGTGTGCGCAGCCAACAACGCTGCGGTTTGAAAGACGAAGGGAATAATAGCAAGGGGATTTACGCAATGCGTATCATTCTGCTGGGCGCTCCGGGCGCTGGTAAAGGTACTCAGGCTCAATTCATCATGGAGAAATACGGTATTCCGCAAATCTCTACTGGTGATATGTTGCGCGCAGCCGTGAAGGCCGGCAGTGAACTGGGCAAGCAGGCGAAAGAGATCATGGACGCCGGCAAGCTGGTGACCGATGAACTGGTAATTGCACTGGTTAAAGAACGCATCACCCAGGAAGATTGCCGTAATGGCTTCCTGCTTGACGGTTTCCCACGCACTATTCCACAGGCTGACGCGATGAAAGAAGCCGGTATCAACGTGGATTACGTGCTGGAATTTGACGTGCCAGACGAACTGATCGTTGATCGTATCGTGGGTCGTCGCGTACATGCGCCTTCTGGCCGCGTGTATCACGTTAAATTCAATCCGCCGCAGGTGGAAGGTAAAGATGACGTGACCGGTGAAGAGCTGACGACACGTAAAGACGATCAGGAAGAAACCGTACGTAAACGTCTGGTGGAATATCATCAGATGACTGCACCACTGATTTCCTATTACAGCAAAGAAGCTGCAGCAGGTAACACCCAATACCGTAAAATCGACGGCACCCGTAAAGTGACCGAAGTGAGCGCAGAACTGGCGACCATCCTCGGCTGATCGGTTTTTATTGCTGTGCGTAACGCCAGGCCTTAGGCCTGGCGTTTTTTTTGTCTTTTGCCGCCGAAGTGTGATCGCTACGGCTTGTTGCGGCACCGATCTTTAATAACGCCGGGAAAATGGCGTATAACTGCCAGCATTTCCATGCATAGCAGGAGCCGGTATGCACAGACCCACTAATTTGCTGGCAGAATCCACCGCACGCCAGATCGTGCAGCGGGCGATGGGCATCATCAATCATTCCGTCAACGTGATGGACAGCAATGGTGTCATCATTGCTTCCGGCAATCCCTCACGACTGTTTCAACGCCATGAAGGCGCAGTGTTGGCACTGACAGAGGATCGCGTGGTGGAAATCGATGCGGTGACCGCTACGCATTTGAAAGGTGTTCGGCCCGGCATCAACCTGCCATTCAGTTTTCGTCGCCAGCAGGTGGGAGTGATCGGCATTTCCGGTGAGCCGGCACAGGTGCGTGCCTATGCCGAGTTGGTGAAAATGGCGGCGGAGCTGATGGTGGAGCAGGCGGCTTTGCTGGATCAAAACCAGTGGGAAAAACGCTACCGCGAGGAACTGGCGAATCAGTTACTGCAACCGCAACCGGCATCGGCCTCACTGGAGGCGATGGCTGCCTATTTGGGGTTGGATCTGCAACAACCGCGTATTGTCTGGATAGTTGAATTGCAGGATCCCCAGCCGCATTTTCTGCGTGAACTGCTGGCAGAGTTGGAACACACCCAACGTGAAGCACTGATCGCAATGACGGGCTTCAATGAAATGATCCTGCTGCGGCCTGCCTGCCTGGTGCAAGGCAAATGGAGTTTGAAACAGGAGCGCAAGCAGGCTCAGCAGTTGCAGGCACAGCTTCAATCGCGCTTTAACCTGCGCCTGATCATCGGCGGTTTTTTTAACGGTGAATCGGGGCTGCATCGTTCAAATCTGACGGCACGCGCTACGCAGGCGATGGCGCAGCGACTGAAGTTGCGCCATAAAACGCTGTTCTATCAAGATTTTCCGTTGCCCTCGTTACTGTGTGACTTAGGTGAGGATTGGCGTGCCCAGGAGCTTTCTCGGCCTTGGCAGGTATTAGGTGCCAGCGATGAAAAAGGGGTATTGCGTAGCACCCTGCGGCACTATTTTTCGCGGAATTGTGATCAGACGCAGACCGCCGCCGAACTTCATATTCACGTCAATACACTCCGCTACCGCCTGCAGCGCATTGAGGCTATTACGGGGCTAAAAATCAATCAGTTAACTGATGCATTGCAGTTGTATATCGGCATGTTGATGCACGACTGAATTGTGTAAAGCCACAACTTTGTGGCGGACAGCCGCGCACGTTTTTGTGGCTTTCTCTCACGCTAAAGCCTGAGGCTCAGGATATGTTTTCCCCACACCAACAACGGGGAAAATAATAATGACAACGGTATCCACGCTTGGGGCACTGGTCGCATTGATCGTCGCTATTGTCCTGATTCTACGCAAGGTCCCACCTGCCTACGGCATGATTGCCGGTGCATTGGCCGGTGGGTTATGCGGCGGCGCCGATCTGGTGCAGACCGTGACACTGATGATTACCGGTGCTCAGGGCATCACCAATGCCGTGATGCGCATTCTGGCGGCCGGTGTGCTGGCCGGGGTGCTGATTGAGTCCGGTGCGGCACACACGATTGCTGAAACTATCGTTCGTAAAGTTGGAGAAACCCGCGCGCTGCTGGCCCTGGCGGTGGCTACACTGATCCTGACTGCGGTCGGCGTATTTATCGACGTAGCGGTGATCACTGTGGCACCCATCGCACTTTCAATCGCTCAAAAGGCCGGAATATCACGCGCCGCCATTTTGCTGGCGATGATCGGGGGGGGTAAGGCCGGTAACGTGATGTCGCCAAATCCAAACACCATTGCGGCTGCCGACAACTTCCACGTACCGCTGACCTCTGTGATGATGGCCGGTATCGTGCCTGGCCTGTGCGGATTGGTGGTGGCTTATCTGCTTGCCCGGCGTTTGAGTAACAAGGGTGACAAGGTGATGGCGGAGGAGTTGACTCAACATGCCGAAGGGTCTCGCCCGGGCTTTGCGGCGGCGATCAGTGCGCCGTTGGTTGCCATTGTATTGCTGTCGTTACGTCCCATTGCGGGCATCGCCATTGATCCGCTGATTGCGCTGCCGGCCGGGGGGCTGGTGGGGGCATTGCTGATGGGCCGAATCCGCCAGTGCAATCAGTTTATGGTTTCTGGGCTGTCCCGTATGGCTCCAGTGGCAATTATGCTGCTCGGTACCGGCACGCTGGCCGGTATTATCGCCAACTCGGCGCTGAAGGATGCATTGATTAACGGCCTGACCCACACCGGTATGCCGGCCTGGCTGCTTGCGCCGCTGTCTGGGGCACTGATGTCGATGGCGACTGCGTCGACGACGGCGGGTACCGCGGTGGCATCTGGCGTATTCAGCAGCACATTACTGGAACTGGGCGTCAGTGGTCTGGCTGGGGCGGCGATGATCCATGCCGGTGCGACAGTGCTGGACCATCTGCCACACGGCAGTTTCTTCCACGCCACAGGTGGCAGCGTCAATATGGCGGTGCATCAGCGGTTGAAATTGTTGCCGTATGAAACCTTGATCGGCTTCACTATTGCAACCGTCTCGGCGTTGATGTTTGGCGTATTTAATCTGGCGGGATAAGGAATACTGATGAAAACGCTGAAAAAAGTGGTTATTGCCCCGGACTCGTTTAAAGAGAGCCTGAGCGCGCTGGAGGTGGCCGAGGCGATTGAGCGTGGGTTCCGCCAAGTCTACCCACAGGTGCAGTATGTAAAGCTGCCGATGGCAGACGGCGGTGAAGGTACGGTGGATTCAATGGTCGCCGCTACCGACGGGGAAATCGTCAGGGTTGAGGTTACGGGGCCGTTGGGCCAACCGGTACAGGCTTTTTACGGGTTGCTGGGGGATGAGGAAACCGCCGTTATTGAGATGGCTGCGGCCTCTGGCCTGCACCTGGCACCCAAAGCGCAGCGTGATCCACGGATCACCACCAGCTACGGTACCGGTGAACTGATACTGGCAGCGCTAGAACGCGGTGTGAAGGCGATTATTCTTGGCATCGGCGGCAGTGCCACTAACGACGGTGGCGCCGGTATGATGCAGGCGCTGGGTGCCAAGCTGCTGGATGATCAACAAAATCTATTGCTACCGGGCGGCGCGGCACTGGCGCAGCTGGCGCATATCGATCTTTCAGCCATGGATCCACGTTTGCAGCAGGTCAGTGTGACCGCGGCCTGTGATGTAGATAATCCGCTGTGTGGTGCGCATGGGGCCTCTGCAGTGTTTGGCCCGCAAAAGGGGGCAACACCAGAAATGGTTGCGCAGTTGGACGCGGCGCTGCGTCATTACGGCACCTTGCTGGAGCAAGCAACCGGCCGTGAGGTGATCAATATGCCGGGGGCCGGTGCGGCGGGCGGCATGGGGGCCGCATTGCTTGGTATGCTCAACGCCAGGCTGCGACCGGGCATCGAGATCGTGATTGAAACCTTGGGGCTGGACGAGGCATTGCGCGATGCCGATCTGGTGATCACCGGCGAAGGGCGGCTCGATAGCCAATCAATCCACGGTAAAACGCCGATTGGCGTTGCGAGGGTAGCCAAGCGTTATGGTTTGCCGGTGATCGGCATTGCCGGCAGCCTGTCGAAAGATTATCAGGTGGTGCACCAACATGGCATTGACGCGGCCTTTTCGGTGCTCGATCGTGTCGTCTCGTTAGAGGACGCATTGGCGGAGGCGGCCAATAACCTGGAAGTCACTGCGCGTAATGTAGCCGCCGTCTGGCGCTTGGCACAGGGCTAACTGCCATTCCCTTTATCATGGGCAACGCCTGTTGCTGATATCGGTTCCGACGAGGCGCTTTTCCGTTACAATAGGCGCCATTAATCGACGTTAACCCCCTGACCCAGAACGGGGGGTTAGCTTGCAAGGAATCAAGGGGAACTGAGATGAAGCAAGAGAAACACGGGGTATTGCTGGTGAACCTGGGCACGCCGGATGCTCCGACCTCGTCGGCGGTAAAACGCTATCTGAAGGAATTCCTCAGTGACGACCGCGTTGTGGATACCGCCCCACTGATCTGGTGGCCGATCCTCAACGGTGCGATCCTGCCAATCCGTTCGCCGCGGGTGGCAAAGCTGTATAAGTCGGTCTGGATGGACGAAGGCTCGCCATTGCTGGTCTACAGCCGTCGTCAGCAGCGTGCGCTGGCCGCTCGTATGCCAAATACGCCGGTTGAATTGGGCATGAGCTACGGCTCACCGAGCCTTGGGGAGTCGATAGACAAGCTGTTGGCGCAGGGGGTAACCAATCTGGTGGTGCTGCCGTTATACCCGCAATACTCCTGTTCCACCAGTGCAGCGGTATGGGACGGCGTGGCCCGCATATTGAAGGGATACCGTCGCCTGCCGTCGATCAGCTTCATCCGCGACTATGCCGAACACCCGGCCTACATTTCTGCTTTGCGTGAAAGCGTTGAACGCTCGTTCGCCGAGCATGGTCAACCGGATCGTTTAGTGCTGTCGTTTCACGGTATTCCCAAGCGCTATGCGCGCCTGGGCGACGATTACCCGCAGCGTTGCGAAGACACTTTGCGCGCGCTGACGGCCACCTTACCGCTGGCGCCGGATCGGGTAATGATGACCTACCAGTCGCGCTTTGGTCGCGAGCCCTGGTTGACGCCTTATACCGATGAAACGCTCAAGAGCTTACCCGCGCAGGGCGTTAAGCATATTCAGCTTATCTGTCCCGGTTTCTCGGCGGACTGTCTGGAAACGCTGGAGGAGATCAAGGAACAAAACCGCGAGATCTTCCTTCATGCCGGCGGTGAGAAGTTCGAGTATATCTCTGCGCTGAACGACGATCCGGCGCATATTGATATGATGCAGCAACTGGTGGCACAGCGCTTCTGATCCTCAATGCGCAAAATGGTGACAGCCATCATCAATCGGGCAGGAATGTGCTAACATTCTCTGCCTGTTAACTGCCACTGCCGCCAATTAAATGAAATTTCCTGGTAAACGTAAGTCCAAACACTATTTTCCGGTGAACGCCCGCGATCCGCTTTTACAGCAGGTTCAACCTGAAAATGAAATCAGCACCTCTTATGTCGTCGGTATCGACCAGACGCTGGTGGATATTGAGGCAAAAGTGGATGACACTTTCGTCCAGCGCTATGGCCTGAGCCTGGGGCACTCTCTGGTGATTGAGGATGACGTCGCCGAAGCGCTGTATCAGGAATTGCTCGACAATAATCTGATCACCCATCAATTTGCCGGCGGCACCATCGGCAATACGCTGCACAACTATTCGGTACTGGCAGATGACCGTTCGGTCCTGCTCGGCGTGATGTGCAGCAACATCAAGATCGGCAGCTATGCCTATCGCTATCTGTGCAACACCTCCAGCCGTACCGATCTTAACCACCTGCAGGCGGTTGACGGTGCCATTGGCCGCTGTTTTACGCTGATTAGCGAAAGCGGTGAGCGTACCTTTGCTATCAGCCCTGGGCAGATGAACCAACTGCGACCGGAAAGCGTGAAGGAAGAGGTGATTGCCGGCGCTTCTGCGCTAGTGCTGACATCTTACCTGGTGCGTTGCAAGGAAGGAGAGCCGATGCCGGCTGCCACCATGCAGGCGATCGAATTTGCCAAAAAGCACGATGTACCCGTCGTACTGACGCTGGGAACCAAGTATGTCATTGCCGACAATCCACAGTGGTGGCGTGATTTCCTAAAAGAACACGTCTCAATTCTGGCGATGAACGAAGATGAAGCGTTGGAGTTGACCGGGTTGAGTGATCCACTCACCGCTTCTGACATGGCGCTTGAATGGGTGGATCTGGTGCTGTGCACCGCGGGGCCAAATGGCTTGTATATGGCGGGTTACACCGAAGAGTCCAATAAGCGGGAAACCCAGCATCCGCTGTTGCCGGGGCATATTGCCGAATTCAACCGCTATGAGTTCAGCCGTGCCATGCGCCGGGAAAGCTGTGAAAATCCGTTCCGCATCTATTCGCATATCGCGCCATACATGGGCGGGCCTGAGAAAATCATGAACACCAACGGTGCCGGTGATGGGGCCTTGTCGGCACTGCTGCATGATATCGCGGCCAACGGTTACCACCGTAATAACGTGCCTAACTCCAGCAAGCACGTTCGCAGTTATCTGACCTACTCTTCGTTGGCGCAGGTGTGTAAATACGCTAACCGCGTCAGTTATCAGGTGCTGAACCAGCACTCACCACGTTTGACGCGCGGCTTGCCAGAGCGGGAAGATAGCCTGGAAGAGTCTTACTGGGAACGGTAAAAAGCAAAAGGTCCGGCATGCCGGACCTTTTTTATCTCGATGACCCGTCACATCAGATCGGACAGCCGCCCATTTTCTCTTCTTCGGTCAGTGTATCCAACTTGAGGATATTCAGCATGCTGTTGGCAATTTCCCGCTCACCCATCACCACCTGATTTGCGCCGCGATCGGAGATATACGCGACTTCATCATCGTAGTGCGCACGGGCGATAATTTCGATGTTTGGCCGTTTGGTCCGCGCAGAGGCCACGATTTCACCGGCCTCGTAACCATTAGGTATGGTCAGCAATAACCAACGTGCGCAGTCGAGCCGTGCCAGATCCATAATTTCTGGATTGGCGGCATTACCCAGCACCGTTTTGATGCCTTGTTCACGGAGTGCCTCAACCCGTGGGCGCGAATTCTCGATTACCACCAGCGGAATGCCCGCTTCGGCTAATTTGGCCCCCAGCAGGCTGCCAACACGGCCATAGCCCACCACTAGCGCGTGGTTGCACATATCCACCGGGATCTGCTTCTCTTCTTCTACCGCTTCTTCCAGTATCTGATCTTCAATGGTTTCGGTTTTGGCCAGATAACGCTCGAGTAGCGTGAACAGTAACGGATTCAACATAATCGACAAGATGGCCCCGGCCAGCACCAAATTACGACCGTGTTCTGACATCATGCCCAGCGTGATCCCAAGGCCAGCCAGAATGAAGGCGAACTCACCGATTTGTGCGAGGCTGGCAGAAATGGTCAGCGCGGTGCGTTTGGAGTGACCGAACATTTTCACCAGCAGGAAGGCTGCTAGCGATTTACCGAACACGATAATTGCCAGCGTTGCCAATACCGCCAGAGGCTCGTTGATCAAAATCATTGGATCAAACAGCATGCCGACCGATACAAAGAACAGGACGGCAAAGGCATCGCGAAGCGGTAAGGTGTCGTGGGCCGCTCGATGGCTCAGCTCCGACTCATTTAGCACCATACCGGCAAAGAATGCCCCCAGTGCAAATGAAACGTCGAACAGTTTCACTGCGCCATAGGCAATGCCGAGTGCCAGCGCCAATACGGCCAGGGTAAACAGCTCGCGGGAGCCGGTACTGGCGGTTTTCGCCAGGATCCACGGCACCAGGCGACGGCCAACCACAATCATCAGCGCGATAAAGGCGATAACTTTACCAATGGTCATTGCCAATTCAATCAGCAACTGGCCGCTGCTGGCGTTGTTATTGCCCAGCATATTGCCGAACGCGGGCAGTAACACCAGCGTCAGCACCATCGCCAGATCTTCGACGATCAGCCAGCCGATGGCGATTTGCCCGCGTTGGCTATCGATCAACTGGCGTTCCTCCAGTGCCCGCAGTAGCACCACGGTACTGGCTGTGGACAGACAGAGACCAAACACCAGACCGGAAATCAAATCCCAGCCCAACAGCTTCGACAATCCCATACCCAGCAAGGTGGCGACGGCAATCTGTGCCACGGCACCGGGAATGGCAATATGTTTTACTGCGAGGAGGTCTTTAAGAGAGAAATGGAGGCCAACACCGAACATCAACAGAATCACGCCGATTTCCGCGAGTTCCGGTGCCAGCGAGGTGTCGGCAACAAAACCGGGGGTAAAAGGGCCAGCGAGCACACCTGCGGCAAGGTACCCCACCAGCGGGGAGATGCGCAGGCGATTCGCCAGCATACCGAGGAGGAAGGCGAGTACTAACCCTCCGACAATGGTGGTGATTAACGGTGTTGAATTATGCATCCAGACTCCTTCTAGCTATGCATGGCAGCAGAGGGGAAACGCAACAAAGTTACGAAAAGATACATTTAGTTTATTGCATTTGTTCGCGTTGCGCTTAGCTAAATTGAGCTATTTTGTGAAAAAGCAGAGGATTCCGTCTTTTACTAGCCAATGAGGGGATTTAACACTTAATAAGTCAAATAACATGGATTTGTGTTGAGGAAGACCCGGTTGAATGGCAGCATTCAACCGGTGTTAAAGCAGGGTTATTGCGAGTTATGGTCGATATTGGGCAGTAATGCAGTGATAATGCCGATTAACGGCAGGAAAGCGCATATTTGATAGACTAACTCGATGCTGGTCAAATCTGCGACATAACCAAGAACTGCCGCGCCTAACCCGCCCATACCAAAGGCAAAGCCGAAGAATAAACCGGAAACCATGCCGACTTTACCCGGAATAAGCTCTTGGGCATAAACCAGAATGGCGGAGAACGCTGACGCGAGGATTACTCCTATAAACACCGTCAAAATGCCGGTCCAATAGAGTGATGCGTAGGGTAAAACAAGTGTGAAGGGGGCTGCGCCGAGGATTGAGCCCCAAATGACACGTTTTCTTCCTATCTTGTCACCTATCGGGCCACCAATAATGGTTCCTGCCGCCACGGCGAAGAGGAATGCAAATAAATGGAACTGGGCATTTTGCACTGAAACACCGAACTTATGCATCAAATAAAAGGTGTAATAGCTGCTTATGCTCGCCAGGTAGAAGTATTTGGAGAAAATCAGTATCAGCAGAATGCCAATGGCATAGGTAACGGTACGTTTTGGCAGCTGTTTCACTGAAGAGGCCGTTTTAGGCTGACCTTTTGTTGCCCGATGCTGCAGCTGGTACCATTTGCTGACCTGCAATAACACGACGATAGCTAACAGTGCCGCTAATGAAAACCAGGCGACGTTACCCTTGCCATAAGGCGCGATAATCAACGCTGCCAGCAGTGGCCCAAGGGAACTGCCAAAGTTACCGCCAACCTGGAACAGCGACTGCGCCAGGCCATGTCGACCACCGGAAGCCATGCGTGCTACGCGAGAGGACTCCGGGTGGAACACCGAAGAGCCGGTGCCAACCAGTGCCGCTGCCAGCAGAACCAGCGGGAAGGTATTGGCGACAGACAGCAACAGTAACCCGCACAGGGTAAAGCCCATGCCGATCGGCAGCGAATACGGCTGCGGATGCTTATCCGTGTAGTAGCCAATCAGGGGTTGCAATAAAGACGCCGTTAGCTGATAGGTCAGCGTAATCATACCTATCTGTACGAAACTGAGGCTGAAGTCGGCTTGCAGAATCGGGTAAATCGCCAGGATCAGCGATTGAATCATATCGTTAAGCAGGTGAGAGACGCTGATGGCACCAAGAATCGAGAATGCAGTCCCTTTAACCGCGCTGCCTTTGGCCGGTGGCATGGCAGTATCGCTACGGTCGGTCATTTTATTATTAGCCTGGTAAGTTTTAGAGGACAGAGCAGATATCTTAGCAAGTTGGTCAATATTTGCCATATCCGACATAATTTGACGCACATCGCAAAAAATTGAAATTAGTTGCCTTCGTTTCGCGCTACACTTTCGTCCATCTCAAAAAAACAGTTAATAATCATATGGAGTTCCGCCATGCGCTTTTCGTTCAAGACCACCGCATGCGCCTTGGCTGTGTCCCTGACTTTCCTGTCGGGAGCCGCCAGCGCCTGGGAAAAGGATAAGACCTACGACATCACCATTTTGCACACCAACGATCACCACGGTCATTTTTGGCAGAACGATCACGGTGAGTATGGTTTGGGCGCGCAGAAGACGTTGGTCGACAGCATTCGCCAGGATGTTGCAGCCAAAGGCGGGAGTCTGTTACTGCTGTCGGGCGGTGATATCAATACCGGTGTACCTGAGTCAGACCTGCAAGATGCCGAGCCGGACTTTCGCGGCATGAATCTGGTGGGCTACGATGCGATGGCGATTGGCAACCATGAATTCGACAATCCACTCAGCGTATTGCGCCAACAAGAAAAATGGGCAACCTTCCCGCTGTTGTCGGCCAACATTTATCAGAAAAGCACCCAGCAACGCTTATTTAAACCCTATGCCTTATTTGATAAGCAGGGCATCAAGATCGCAGTTATCGGCCTGACGACCGATGATACAGCCAAGATTGGTAACCCGGAATATTTCACCGACATCGAGTTCCGCGTGCCAGCGCAGGAAGCCAAACAGGTGGTCGAGCAATTGCGTAAGGACGAAAAGCCGGACGTGATTATCGCTGCGACCCATATGGGTCATTATGATGACGGTCAACACGGTTCCAACGCGCCTGGCGACGTCGAAATGGCGCGCAGCCTGCCTGCCGGCTATCTGGACATGATTGTCGGCGGCCACTCGCAGGATCCTGTGTGCATGGCCAGTGAGAACCACAAGCAGGTAGATTATGTGCCGGGTACGCCGTGCTCGCCGGATCGTCAGAACGGCACCTGGATCGTGCAGGCGCATGAGTGGGGTAAGTATGTGGGCCGCGCCGATTTCCAGTTCCGTAATGGCGAGCTGAAGCTAATGCATTATCAACTGATCCCGGTCAACCTGAAGAAAAAGGTAGAGAAAGCCGACGGTACCAGTGAACGCGTGTATTACACCCAGCAGATCGCAGAAGATCCGTCGATGATGAAGCTGCTGACGCCGTTCCAGGAGAAGGGCAAGGCGCAGCTGGACGTGAAAATTGGCAGCGTGAACGGCAAGTTGGAGGGCGATCGCAGCAAGGTGCGTTTCGTACAGACCAATCTGGCGCGCGTGCTGCTGGCTGCGCAAATGGAACGTGCCGAAGCTGACTTTGCGGTGATGAGTGGGGGTGGTGTACGTGACTCGATTGAGGGGGGGGACATTACCTACAAGAACGTGCTTAAGGTACAGCCATTTGGCAATACGTTGGTCTACGTCGAGATGAAAGGCAGCGACGTAGAAAAATACCTGGCGGTAGTGGCCAATATGAAAGTGGATTCCGGGGCCTACGCGCAGTTTGCCAATGTCAGCTTGACGGCGGACGGCCAACAGGGCGTCAGCAATGTCAAAATCAACGGTGAGCCGCTACAGGCTGATAAAACGTACCGCATGGCGACCCTGAACTTCAATGCGTTGGGCGGTGATGGCTATCCGAAGCTGGATACCCTGCCGAGCTATGTTAATACCGGTTTTATCGATGCTGAAGTGCTGAAGCAATATATCGAGAAGCACTCACCGCTGGATGCGGCGGCGTATGAGCCGAAGGGTGAGATCGTCTATCAGTAAGTTTTACCCTTCATCGTCAACGTTGTCTCTGCGGTGGCTGTGCCCGCTAGCCCCGTCTCATCGTTATATCTATGAGACGGGGGACTTACACGGGGGGCTGGGGGCAGATGTTCCCGGCTGTTCAGTCGCGTTTGGCGATATCGGCGAAGCTACCTGAAAGTAATCGACACAGGTCTTCTGCGGCTAGCTCGATATCCAACCCGCGTTTGCCGCCAGAGACGTAAATGGTGGCGAACTGCTGCGCAGGGCTGTCGATTACCGTCGGCAGCCGTTTTTTCTGCCCCAGTGGGCTGATGCCCCCCACCAAATAACCTGTAACACGCTGAGCCAACAGCGGATCGGCCATTTCAGCTTTCTTCGCACCCAGCGCGCGGGCGACCTTTTTCAGATCTAATTGAGTGGCGACCGGGGTAACCGCGACGGCCAGGTGTTTGGCATCGCCATTCAGTGCTACCAGCAGCGTTTTATAGACGCGGTCGGCATCCAGCCCAAGCTTCTGTACTGCTTCATCGCCGAAATGGGTTTCTGCACTGTCGTGATGGTACGGATGAAGGGTAAATGCGACCTTTTGTTTCTCAAGCAGGATCACTGCGGGCGTCATGGTATTTTCCTCTTTCCCCCTGAGGGGAAGTTGTAAGGCGAGGCAATAAAATTACAAAAATATAACGGTAACAGCAACCTGAGAGACTGTTACGTAAAGCGGGTTGCCAATATGTTCACTAGGTTGCTACCCTGTCTATTGTAACCGTTAACACGGTTGCTATGCGTATAACTAAAATACAAGAAATTCCTCTTTGACTGGCCAGTAGCGATATTGGCCACTTTTTTACTCTGCTTGCAGCATCGCTGGCAGGTTATCTTCGCCGTACAAATGCAGCGCACCTACCGCTACCACGTAATTACCCGCCGGCAATCTCTCCAGTTTTTGGCGCCAGTCGCGATTGCGCTGATGCATCAACACATCATACAAACCCGCGCTGAACGTAGCGGGCAGGGTTTCCAGTGCGCCTCTGGGTTTTGCATCCAACCACCAACTCACCATGGTTTGCAGCAGGCGGGCGTTGGTGTGCCAGTGTTCCAACGTATCGCGCAACAGCGCCATGCCGCCTTCCGGTAACTGTTCCAGCATCGCCAACTGTTGCTGTGCACCTTCTAACTCGATCACCTTTTTATGCTGCGCCCTGGCGGCCTGCAATAACTGATAATCCACCCCGTACTCGGCACGCAGGCCAAGCCGCTGAGCCTGTCGTGCCTGCATCATCAGCGCCACTTGCCAGCCGGGCAGAGTAGAGAATGCTTCTGCATCCGTGCCCAATTCCTGGCATAGCGTTAATAACTGCTGGAACTCGGGTTCGGAGAGTCTTTGTTCAAGTTCCGGTTGCCGTTCAACGTGGTCAAAAGGAGAGGCGGAGTCGGTGATATCGGCTTCAACAATCAAGGCATCTGCTTGCTTGAGGCGCGCGGCCAGTTTAGCGGGCAGCGGGGCCATATCCACCGTGCCCATATGAATACTGCCGACCAAATGGAACTGGCGATCGCCAGGCAAGCGGATGTCGAGTGCCGGGTAAGCGTAGGTCATGGGGGAAATCAGACCGAAAAAGGCAGCGATACGACGTAACAGTTGACCCATACAACGTGACTCCTGGAGAACTTGTTCGCCTTTCAGCTTGAAAGGGAAAGGGCGTAACCTTTTCCCCATGCTAAACGCTAACCGGCATACAAGAAAGCCTGAAGAGTGAAGGAATTATCTCAAAGGAAACGGGGCGCAGTGATTTGCGCCCCGCCGGCATTCAGCGTTTGGGTTTAAAACGCAGCAGCCGGTTGGCGTTACTGACGACGGTGATAGAAGACAACGCCATCGCGGCACCCGCGACCACCGGGCTGAGCAGGGTACCTGTCAGCGGATACAGGACGCCGGCGGCAATAGGAATGCCGAGCGTGTTGTAAATAAAGGCCCCGAGCAGGTTTTGCTTCATATTCCGCAGCGTGGCTTTAGACAGTTCCAGCGCATCGGCAACGCCGTTTAGGCTGTGACGCATCAGGGTGATGGCGGCGGTTTCAATCGCGATATCGCTGCCACTGCCCATTGCGATGCCGACATCGGCCTGCGCCAGCGCCGGGGCATCGTTGATGCCGTCGCCGATCATGGCTACCCGGTGGCCCTGTGCCTGCAACCGTTTAATGGCCTCGGCTTTACCGTCAGGAAGCACACCGGCAATGACCTGGTCGATACCGGCCTCTTTGGCAATGGCGTTAGCCGTCACCGGGTTATCACCGGTCAGCATCACCAGTTGATAGCCCTGACGATGCAAGCGCTGCAGCGCCTCAACGCTGTCGTTACGCAGGGGATCACGGATGGCAATCAGCGCAGCGGGTTTACCGTCGACAGCCAGCAATACTGGCGTAATACCGCGTTCCGCTTGTTGCTGCATCTGAGTATCCAGCTCAGCGGTGATCGCAACCTGATGCTGTTGCAGCAGTGCCGCATTGCCTAGCAGGAGCTTCACGCCGTCCACTTCGCCACTGACGCCGGCGCCGCGCAGGGTGCGGAACTTCTCAACCTGCGGCAACGCTTGTTCACCGGCATGATCCACGATGGCCCGTGCCAAAGGGTGGCTGGCACCTTGTTCCAACGCGGCAGCCCAAGACACCGCCTGTTGCTCGCTTATCGGGGCAAAGGTGAGGATCTCCACCACGCGTGGCTGGCCTTCTGTCAGAGTACCGGTCTTATCGAAGACCAATGTGTCCAGCTGGCTGGCTTGCTGCAATGCATCGGCATCGCGTACCAGCACGCCAAATTCCGCAGCGCGTCCTACGCCAGAGATAATCGACATCGGCGTTGCCAGCCCTAGCGCACAAGGGCAGGCAATAATCAGTACCGTGGTGGCGATCACCAGCGTGTAAACCAATTGCGGCTGCGGGCCAAAGATGTACCAAATTGCGGCGCTCAACAGTGCGATGGCGACGACTGCGGGGACGAATACCGCAGAAATACGGTCCGCCAGTTGGCCAATCTCTGGCTTGCTGCTTTGCGCCTGACGTACCAACTTAATGATGCGCGCCAGTGTGGTTTTGCTGCCGATAGCACCTGCTCGAAACAAGACGGTGCCATCATCGACTACCGTACCGGCATGAACGGTGTCGCCAATGCTTTTCTGCTGGGGGACTGCCTCGCCGGTCAGCATCGCTTCGTCCAGCCAGACTTCACCTTGAATGATCTCACCGTCAACCGGGACACGATCACCGGTAGTCAGCCGCAATGTCATACCAAGCTGCACTTGCGCTAACGGAATACTCTTCTCACCCTCTTCGGTTACCTGTCGTGCCGTCGGCGGTGTTAGATCCAACAGCCGTTCCAACGCCTGTGATGAACGCTGGCGAGCGCGTTGTTCCAGCGCATGACCCAGATTAATCAAACCGATGATCATGGCGCTGGCTTCGTAATACAGATGCCGCGCCGCCATTGGGAAGAAATCTGGCCACAGGTTTACGCTGATCGAATATAACCAGGCCGCACCGGTACCCAGCGCCACCAGCGTGTCCATGGTCGCGCTGCCGTTCATCAATGCGCGCCAGGCATTACGGTAGAAATGCCCGCCGGCAAACACCATGACGGCCAGGGTTATGAGGCCGACCAGCAACCATGGGCGCTGCGTTTCCGGCGTCAGCGACATGCTGCCACCGAACACCCCCCATGCCATCAACGGAATACCCAGCGCCAGCCCCAGCGCGGCCTGCCAACGGAAGCGCTTCATGTTAGCCTGCGCAGTCTGCTGTTGGCGTTCGCGGCGTTCGGTTTCGTCCTGGATCATTTCTGCGCCGTAGCCGGCTTTTTCGACCGCGGCAACCAGTGTTTGCGGATCGGCACTGCCAGTGATTAACGCACTGCGCTCTGCCAAGTTAACGCGTGCTTGCGCTACGCCCGGTACGTTCTGCAGCGCATTTTGAACTTTACTGACGCAGCTGGCGCAGCTCATGCCGCTGAGCAGCAGCTGCACGCTGTCATCATCATCATTGTGGGTTACCGGAAGGGAATGCGGGGCCGCTGCCTGGGTTTCCGGCAAAGTTGGCGCTGTTTCAGTCAACGGCTCAGATTTTGGGGGGATGATGGCTCCGGTAACGCTGGCATGATATCCGGCGTCCTCAACCGCGGCGATCAGCGCCTCGGGAGCGGCATCGCCATAAACCCTAGCACTATCAATGCTGACATCGGCGGCGATCACACCCGGCACGGCTTCCAGCGCTTTGCGCGTGCTGGCGGCGCAGTGCATGCAGCTCAGGCCATTCAACTGCAGTTCGGTATCTGCCTGTTGCGCCACAGCGGCGTGATAGCCGGCGGCAATCACGCTATCAATCAGTGCCTGACTTGGCGCATCGCCGGTGACCTTGGCGTAATGGACATTAACCTCTGCCTGTTCAACATCGTTGCGGCTTTCCAGGGCTTTTTTCACCCGTTGTGCGCAATTCATGCAGGTTAGCCCCTGCAATGCCAGCACGGTAGTTTGTGACATGATTCGATTCCCTCGCTCAAGTGCGGTGTTTAAAGGTTGACCGCTTGACCTGTTTTCACTAAGAATGAAGCTTAAACCTTCCAGCAAGGGGAAGGTCAAGGGGGAAGAATGAATATCAGCGACGTGGCAAAAAAAACCGGCTTAACCAGCAAGGCAATTCGCTTTTATGAAGAAAAAGGCCTGGTGACTGCACCAATCCGAACCGATAACGGGTATCGCAGCTACAGCCCGAAGCACATCGAAGAGCTGACGTTGCTACGCCAGGCGCGGCAGGTGGGGTTTAACCTGGACGAGTGCGGCGAACTGGTCGGGTTGTTCAACGATCCGGGCCGTCACAGCGCCGATGTGAAAGCGCGCACGTTGCAAAAGGTGGCGGATATTGAAAAGCACATTGCCGAATTGGGTGAGATGCGCCAGCGTTTATTGGCGCTGGCGGATCAATGCCCAGGCGATGACGGAGCAGACTGCCCAATCATTAATAATCTGGCGGGGTGCTGCCATACAGAGAAAAGGTAAAAGAAGCAGTGACTATCAGCGAGATTACTGAGATTTTGTCCGCTGAACAGTCATACAACCTATCTACATTCTTCCCTGCTGAAACACCTCTTATTGTTGCTATGTCCATGAGGACTTCACTCACTAAGAGGCTTTCTGTTATGAATACTTGCCCTGATATCGCAACATTACGAACCCTTATCCCAACCACTGCTGGGGAGTCCATCGAGGTTGTCTCTTACTATCCTGATTGGCACGGAGAAGATAAGTTACAATCTGGCGGCGGGGTTTTCATTGCATCTAATGATCCCGGCCTTATTGATGATGCAGGTATTTATATAAAGCCTAATTCACAGTGGACATGGGTTCGTGTATTGAACAGCCACTCTCTGGTATCACCAAATATGTTTGGTGCGCGAGGGAATGGTATTGCAGATGATACCCGTGCGTTAACCGCGGCTTTTTTGACGGCGTATGACACCGTTTGCCAACAGGGTGCGACCTACATGACGTCCGACACCGTGCGGATTAAAAATGGGACGCCTGATAAGAAAGTTATTAATCTTAATGGGGCAACCATTAAGGCTAAACCCGGTCATCTGAAACCATTTTTTGCCAACCAAACCTCTACACCTGAAGCCTATGATTATTTACATGGCGTGGAAATGTTTGGCGGTATGTTATATGGCTGGGTAAAGCGTGAAAGTGTTTATCATCAGGTGTCTGCACATAACGGTTTTGTTGCTGGGGATAAAAGTTATTTTTACCATATGACTGTGCGGGGATTCTGTGACGGTATGGTATTGATGGGCAACTCCGTCGCTTTTGATGTGAATATTGATGAGTGCAGGGATAATTTATTCACGGTTAATAACTCAGATAATGTTGTGAGTAATATCATTGGCGGCTATTGCCTGGGTGATGGGTTCTTGATGAAGGGGACTAAAAATATTGTAGCCAAAGTTACCATCGCTGGCGCAGGTATACCCGCAAGCACGTTTGAGCCTGGTTATCTATCTGGGTCTGTTTTTGCCGTTGGGCAAGATGGCGCTGCAACTTCTGACTGTTATATTATTGATGTCACTTGTAATAGCTGGGGGGGCGGTGGTGTTATTGTTTCAGGGGAAAACAATCTATGCGAACATATTAGCATTGGCGACTGCTACTATCTTAACAATCCTAATTCTTCCGCCATATTAAATGGAGCTCCGGCAGTATATACTGATGGCAGCGGACATAGAGTTCGAAATGTTACTGCAGGAAAATGCCTGAGAGGTGTTGAATTACACGATGGATCTAAGGGTACTGTTATCGATGACGTTTCAATCAAGTCATGCCAAATACATCCGGGGTTGAGCGCATCAGGTATACAGTTAGATTGCCGTATTGGTAAGTTAAAGTTTGAACGCCTTGCGGGTAATCAGGCACTCTACATTGCGATGAATGGTCTGGTGATCGATGAGATTAGAGTTAATGAATATGCCAGTAATTATGCTAATGCTGAACGGCTTTGTGTTATCAGACAGCCTGTTACGATTGGCAGTTTGATTTTCAACAGTCAATTGGCAACGAATACACTTCCTGTTGTGATCATGGAGTCTAATGCCAATATTGATAACCTTATAGTAAATAACAGCAAGGCTGTTTGTTTGCAAACCACAGCCGACGTTACCTTACTGCCACAAAATCTCGTTATTCAACAAACGGCGGATGCTATCGACTCCGCAATTAAACTATTTGGCATGGGTTTTTCACGAGTTAATGATTGGAAAATCATGGGTAATCCACAGGTCAAACCCGCTGTTCGTGGAAAGAAAGTGCATTTAATTATTGAACGCTATGCAGATGGCAGCTTGCCATGGTTCGTGGAGTATCCTGCAGATTCGAGCGTCACTGTTGTTAATACCACTTTGGTGTCATAGACAAAGCAAGCCGGGGTTACCCGGCTTGTTCGTTAACGAGATTGTTGGGGCAGTGCACGGATCACCAGAGTGATGCCTTCGACGGCGATCACTTCTACCTCGGTGCCTACGGCCAGGTCTTCACTGGCTTGTGCGCGCCAACTGCTGTCGCCGATGTTAATGCGACCCATGCCATTGTGCATCGGTTCTGTCAGCGTGGCGCGGGTGCCAATCAACTGACGGTTACGTTGGTTTAGCACCTGTGAACCGCTAGAGGGCGCCGATGGGCGTTGACGCAGCCAGTACCACCACAGGTAGGCCACGACCACCGTCAGCACGGAAAAAATCACCCCCTGCCACTCCCAGGCCAACTGCGGTAACAGCCAGACGATTGCACCGACCACTACCGCAGACACACCGCTCCATAACAGGTAGCCACTGGCACCAAGCATTTCTGCCGCCAGCAACAGCCCACCGAGGGAAAGCCAGAACCAATGCGGGTTTGCTGCAATTTGCTCAAGCATGATTACTTGCCTTTGGTCTCTTTCAACAGTTCGGCAATGCCACCTATTGAACCAAGCAGGCTGCTGGCATCCAGCGGCATCATGACGACCTTACTGTTGTTAGCGGAGCCGATTTTCTGCAACGCATCGGTGTATTTCTGCGCCACAAAGTAGTTTACCGCCTGGATATTGCCGCTGGCTATCGCGTCGGAAACCAGTTGCGTAGCGCGAGCCTCGGCTTCTGCGGCACGTTCACGCGCTTCCGCCTGCAAGAATGCCGATTGACGTTCGCCTTCCGCTTTCAGAATTTGGGACTGTTTGTCACCTTCTGCGCGCAGGATCGCGGCCTGACGCACGCCTTCGGCTTCCAGAATGTCTGCACGCTTGGTGCGCTCGGCTTTCATCTGGGCGTTCATTGACGCAATCAGTTCGGCCGGTGGGCGGACATCGCGGATCTCGATACGGGTGATTTTAATGCCCCACGGATTGGTGGCTTCGTCGACGATATGCAGTAAACGGCTGTTGATGCTGTCACGTTGCGAGAGGATTTCGTCCAGCTCCATGGAGCCGAGTACGGTACGGAAGTTGGTCATGGTCAGGTTGACGATCGCCAGTTCCAAATTGCTGACTTCATAGGCGGCACGCGCTGGATCGACGACCTGAATAAAACACACTGCATCGATGGCGACGTTGGCGTTATCGCGCGAAATGATTTCCTGTGAAGGAATGTCCAGCACCTGTTCCATCATATTAATTTTTCTGCCGATGCGATCCATAAACGGCACCACAAGGTTCAAACCGGGCATCAGCGTTTTAGTGTATCGACCGAAACGTTCCACCGTCCATTGGAACCCTTGCGGAACAATTTTGACGCCGGCGAATACGATGATTAGCGCGACGACAATCACGATGGGGATAAGGGTAAACATGGCAAACCTCCTGTCAGACATATGTAAACAGATATTACGCCAGCTGCAGTGTAAAGACTAATAAATCAGTGGTACTGAACAATTAACATTCCAAATAGGCATGTTTGTAATAATTTTAATTCATTTCATGATGTTGTCTGCCTTGGCTACAGTAAAAAGCATTGTCGCTTTTCACTTCGAATATTTGTCATTTTTATTTGCGACTATGCTTTTTGAAATGACATCTTGCCAAGGATTGTTATGGACTCAATCAGTGTTGATGAACTTGCCCCGAAAAAAGATCGTTGGTATCGCATTGTGGAAGAATTACTGTCCGCAGCTGGCATTACTATCAACGGCAGCCGTGCCTGCGACATCAAGGTGCATAACCCCGCCTTGTTTAAACGCATTCTGCAGGAAGGGTCGCTCGGGTTTGGCGAAAGTTATATGGACGGCTGGTGGGATTGCGAGCGGTTGGATGCGCTGTTTACCCGCATTCTGCAAGCCGGTGTTGATGAGCGGTTGCCGAAAAACCTGAGTGATATTGCGCGCATCGCCTATGCCCGATTATTCAACCGCCAGTCTCGGAAACGGGCCTGGCAAGTGGGTAAAGAACATTATGACATCGGCAATGACTTGTTCCGCGCGATGCTCGATCCCTATATGCAATATTCCTGCGGTTACTGGAAAGACGCCGATACGCTGGAACAGGCGCAGTTGGCCAAGCTGAAAATGATCTGCGAAAAGCTGCAATTGAAGCCGGGGATGTCACTGCTGGACATCGGCTGCGGTTGGGGTGGGTTGGCGCAGTATGCGGCGGAAAATTACGGCGTATCCGTGCACGGCGTGACCATTTCGGCCGAACAGCAAAAATTGGCGCAAGACCGCTGCACAGGCCTGGAGGTCGAAATACTGTTGCAGGATTACCGGGACTTGAACCGTCAGTTTGATCGCATTGTTTCTGTCGGCATGTTTGAACACGTGGGCCCGAAAAACTACGACACTTATTTCCGCGTTGCGGCGCGTAATCTCAAACCCGACGGCTTGTTCCTGCTCCACACCATTGGCGCCAACCAAACTAATCTCCACGTCGACGCCTGGATAGACAAGTATATCTTCCCCAATGGGTGCCTGCCTTCGGTGCGCCATATTGCCGAAGCCAGCGAAGGGCGTTTTGTGATGGAAGATTGGCACAACATCGGTGCTGACTACGATCGCACGCTGATGGCGTGGTATGAGAATTTTAAACAGGCCTGGCCGATGCTGTCCGAGGGCTATTCCGAACGTTTCGAACGGATGTTCACCTATTATCTGAATGCCTGCGCGGGCGCTTTCCGTTCGCGTGATATTCAGTTATGGCAGGTGTTGTTCAGTCCGAAAGGGATCGACGGCGGCGTGCGGGTTTACCGCTAAATCCCCTTCGTCTTTCCAGCCACATCGTTGTTGGCTGCACGTTCGAACCCTGGTCACTTAGTTATCTAAGCTCCCAGGGATTCTCGCGTTTGCCGCCTAGATGTGACGGGAAATCCATAGGGGATTTGCCCCAAATAACGAAGGGTATACCCTAAATAATTGGCGTTGCATCAAGGCGGCAAGTTTGTGAGTCCCCAGGAGCTTACTTAAGTAAGTGACTGGGGTGAGCAAACGCAGCCAACACAGATGCAGCTTCAAGTATGACGGGTATTTAGTAGAGTAGTGAGTAGAGCTGACGACGGTACTTGGCCGCCAATGCGTCGCCGGTACCCAATGCAGCCAAAATATCCATCAGCGTTTTACGCGCATTACCGTTGGCGGCAGCGAGATCTTTCTTCAGATGCCCCATCAACAGTTCCAGCGCCTCTTCATTGCGCCCAACCTGATGCAGTTGCAATGCTAATTGCACGGCTAAATCGACGTTCTCTGGTTGCTGCTCGACTTGCTGTTGCAACAGTTGAATTTCCGGCGTGTCGGCGGCTTGCTTCAGCAGCTCAATCTGTGCGATCAGACCCTGATAACGGGTATCTCGATCTTGCAGCGGAATGGTTGCCAGCACCGCTTCGGCATCTTCAGAGCGGTTGAGTGCGATCTGGGTTTCCGCCAGCGTCAGGCCAATATCACTGCGTTGTTGGCTCGCTTGCCAGGCGTCTTTCAACAGCGGCAGTGCTTCTGCCGCATTGCCTTCAGCCAGCAATTCTGTCGCTTGCGCCAGCTTCAAGTCCTCTTCCTTTGGCAGGAAACGCTGCAGGAACTCACGGATCATCTCTTCCGGCTGTGGCCCCTGGAAACCATCGACCGGCTGACCCTCTTTAAACAAATACACGGTTGGGAGCGAGCGCAACCCGAACTGGGCGGCGATGGCTTGTTCGGTGTCACAATCTACCTTTGCCAGTAAAAACTGACCGGCATATTCCGCCGCCAGCTTATCCAATATCGGGGTGAGTTGCAGGCAGTGTTGGCTGCGATCCGACCAGAAGTAGAACACCACCGGCATGGACATTGACTGTTCCAGCGTCTGGTGCAAGTTAGTTTCGTTAATATCAACAACAGCTTGAGCTAGCATGTAATTTTCTCTCTGATCTTTCGGAGCCATTGGCTTTTAAATGGGGGCGGAGCGGCATTCTTCAACCCCGCCAGCCAAATTAACCGTTGCTGCGTAACACCCAGTCCAGACAACGGCCTGGCAGGATCCGACGCAATACGCTGAGTGCGTGCGCCAGCAGGGTGACCGGATAACGCAGTTTGGCCCTTGGGCTTTCCAACGCATGGCGCAATTTGGGTAAAATGGCCTCTGGCGGCAGCGTCAGACGCTTGGCAATGCCGGGGTTATGCACCGGCTTATCACTCTGCGCCTGATTGACGTTTTGGGTAAAGTGGGTGGAAATTGGGCCGGGTTCAATCAGGCTGACCTGAATGCCCGTGCCATGCAATTCCATTCGCAGTGCGTCAGACCAGGCTTCCAGCGCAAATTTGCTGGCGGCATATGCTCCTCGCCCGGCGCTGGAAACCAGACCCATCACCGAACTGGTCTGAATAATGCGGCCTTCGCCGTGCGGCAGCATCGCCGGCAACAGCAACTGGGTCAACTGATGGGTACCAAACAGGTTGGTGGCGAACTGCCGTTCCAACTGCTGGCGGGAAATACTGCTCAACGGGCCGTAAACGCCAAATCCACCGTTATTGAACAAGCCATACAACCGACCACCGGTCAGTTCGATCACCTGCGCAGCGGCGCGTTCGACGCTATCGCTATCGTCCAGATCCAACTCAATGCCTTCGAGCCCAAGCTGACGCATATTCTCCACGTCTTGTGGTTTACGACAGGCGGCCAGCACCCGGTAACCACGATTACGCAGATCCTGCGCTGCAATTAATCCAATCCCGCTGGAACAGCCGGTTATCAACACTGCTTTTTGCATAACTTTACCTAGTGTGCAGCCCTATTTAATTAGACTCATGTTTTACTAGAGGTTCCAGGCGTTCCGCCATCCAGGTGGCGATAAACGGTTGGGCATCCTTATTGGGATGCAATCCGTCATCCTGCATCCATTCCGCTTTAATCACCACCTGTTCCATGTAGAACGGCAGAAGCGGGATGTTGAACTGTTTAGCCAGCGCTGGGTAAATGGCGCTAAAGGCTTCGGTATAACGGCGGCCATAGTTAGGGGGAATACGGATCTGCATCAGCAACGGCTGTGCGCCGGCTTTCTGCACCAAAGTGATAATTTGGCTGAGATCGCGCTGCAGGTCCTGCGCTGGGAAACCACGCAGACCGTCGTTGGCACCCAGTTCGATCAGCACCCAGCGTGGCTGGTGTTGTTTCAATAACTCGGGCAGACGTGCCAACCCCTGTGCGGCGGTGTCGCCGCTGATACTGGCATTGACCAGTTGCGGATCACCCGGTTTTTTCTGCCACTGCTCGGCCAGCAACGTCGGCCAGGCCTGCGCCACCGGCAAGCGGTAACCGGCGCTTAAACTGTCGCCTAAAATCAATAATGTATCGGCGGCGACAGCGCGTAAACTGAATAATCCCAACAGCAAAAGGAAGGGAAGATGCCAGCGGAAAACGTTCTTGAAGTTCATCATCTTAGTAAACACGTTGGTCAGGGTGAGCATCAGCTCTCCATCCTTACCGGAGTCGAGCTGGTTGTCAAACCCGCACAGACAATTGCCTTGATTGGCGAGTCCGGCTCGGGGAAATCAACGTTGCTGGGGATCCTCGCCGGGTTGGATGACGGCAGTGAGGGGGACGTGCATTTGTTGGGCGAGTCGCTGACCGCGTTGGATGAAGAGGGCCGGGCCGCGCTGCGTGCTAAGAATGTCGGCTTTGTGTTTCAGTCATTTATGTTGGTACCCACGCTCAATGCGCTGGAAAACGTGCAGTTACCGGCGTTATTGCGTGGTGAAAGCGATCGCCAAAGCAGAGACCAGGCGGTGCAGTTGTTGGAACAGCTTGGGCTGGGCAAACGCCTTACTCACCTGCCGGCGCAGCTTTCCGGTGGCGAGCAGCAGCGTGTCGCGCTGGCGCGGGCGTTCAGCGGTA
This sequence comes from Serratia sp. CoH_122_TC_1, assembly GCF_058191755.1. Classification (NCBI taxonomy): domain Bacteria; kingdom Pseudomonadati; phylum Pseudomonadota; class Gammaproteobacteria; order Enterobacterales; family Yersiniaceae; genus Serratia; species Serratia sp. CoH_122_TC_1. The sequence goes on along the minus strand of NZ_JBXWLA010000007.1, from coordinate 14,293 downwards.
GGCCGCGGGTGCTGTTTGCTGATGAACCGACCGGCAACCTTGATCGCCAGACGGGTGAACGCATTGCCGATTTACTGTTTTCCCTCAACCGCGATTTTTCCACCACGCTAATCCTGGTGACCCATGATGAAACGTTGGCGGCGCGCTGCCAACGTCGGTTGCGCCTGCGCGAAGGCAAGCTGTGGGAGGAAGTATGATCTGGCGTTGGTTTTGGCGAGAGTGGCGATCGCCGTCACTGCTGATCGTCTGGTTAGCGCTCACGCTGTCGATGGCCTGTGTGCTGGCTCTGGGTAGCATCAGTGATCGTATGGATAAGGGCCTGAGCCAGCAGAGCCGTGATTTTATCGCGGGCGACCGAGTATTGCGCAGCGCCCGACCGGTACCGGATGGCTGGTTGCTGGATGCGCAGCAACAAGGGCTGAAAGTCAGCCGGCAGCTGTCGTTTACCACCATGACCTACGCCGGGGACAGGCCGCAGTTGGCAGACGTGAAGGCCACCGATCTGGCCTATCCGCTGTACGGCAAGCTGGAAACGCGTCCCGCCAACGTCAAGTTGACGCCGGGGAGTGTATTGGTCGCCCCGCGCTTGCTGGCGCTGTTGAACGTGAAGGTGGGGGATACGCTGGATGTTGGCGATACCCGCTTGCGTATCGTCGGTGAAATCCTTCAGGAACCCGATTCTGGCTTCAACCCGTTCCAGACCGCGCCACGCATCATGATCAATCTGGCGGACGTGGATAAAACCGGGGCGGTGCAGCCCGGCAGTCGGCTGACCTATAGGTATATGTTTGCCGGCGCCCCGCAAGATGTCCAGCGTTACGAGGATCGCCTGACGTCACAACTTACACCCGATCAGCGCTGGTTTGGGCCGCAGGAGTCTGGCAGTGCGTTGGGCAAATCACTACAGCGTTCGCAGCAGTTCCTGTTGCTGTCGGCGTTGCTGACGCTGCTGCTGTCGATTGCCGCCGTGGCGGTGGCGATGAGCCACTATTGCCGTAGCCGTTACGATCTGATCGCTGTGTTAAAAACGCTGGGTGCGGGCCGTAGCGCGTTGCGTAAGTTGATTGTTGGCCAGTGGCTGGCCGTGATCCTGCTGGCCGCCGCCTGTGGAGGGCTTATCGGGTTGGGGTTTGAAGCCGTGTTAATTCGGTTGCTGGCCCCCGTACTGCCAGCTGAACTGCCCGCGGCGGGTACCTGGCCGTGGCTATGGGCAATCGGCGCGTTGCTGATGATTTCGTTGCTGGTGGGGTTACGCCCGTACCGTCAGTTACTGGCGACTCAACCGCTCCGGGTATTGCGGCGCGATGTAGTGGCCACTGTCTGGCCACTGCGCTATTTTCTGCCAGCGGCGGCATTGATTGTCGTGGTGTTATTGACCGCGCTGATGGGGGCCAGCACGCTGTTGTGGTCTATCCTCGCCGGTATTTTGGTGCTGGCCTTATTGTTGGGCGGTATTGGTTGGGGCAGTTTGTTATTGCTACGCCGGATTACGCTGAAAAATCTTGCACTGCGGTTGGCGGTTAATCGGTTGCTGCATCAACCCTGGGTCACGGTCAGCCAGCTGGCGGCCTTCTCTTTGTCGTTCATGTTATTGGCATTATTACTGGTTCTACGCGGTGATTTGCTCGACCGCTGGCAGCAGCAATTGCCGCCGGATAGCCCGAACTACTTCCTGCTGAACCTGACAGAAGCCCAGGTGCCGCAGGTGAAAACCTTCCTGCAGCAACATCAAATTAACCCGGAAACTTACTACCCGATTGTCCGCGTACGTTTGACCGAGATTAACAAGCAGGTGGCGACCGAACGGGTGCATGAGGACGATCCGGGCGGTGAGGCAGTGAATCGTGAGCTGAACCTGACCTGGCTGGCTGATCTGCCCGCGCACAATCCTTTGCTGGCAGGCAACTGGCCGCCGAAGACTGGGGAGGTCTCGATGGATCAAGGCATTGCCGGGCGGCTCAACGTCAAGCTGGGCGATACCCTGACCTTTAGCGGTGATACCCAGTCTTTCAGCGCGAAAGTCACCAGCCTGCGGCAGGTGGATTGGGAAAGCCTGAAACCGAACTTTTACTTCATCTTCCCGCCGGGTGCGCTGGACGGTCAGCCACAAACCTGGCTCACCAGTTTCCGCTACGACGGGGACGGCCAGATGTTGACCCAACTTAATCGCCAGTTCCCGACGCTCAGCCTGTTGGATATAGGTTCGATCCTCAAACAGGTTGGCGGTGTGCTGCAGCAGGTGAGCCGCGCACTGGAAGTGATGGTGGTGCTGGTGGTGCTTTGTGGTGGTTTGCTATTGATGGCCCAGGTGCAGGTAGGCATGCGCCAACGGCGTCAGGAACTGGTGGTGTATCGCACGTTAGGAGCCGGCAAACGCCTGTTACGCAGCACGTTATGGTGTGAGTTTGCCTTACTGGGGCTGGTCGCGGGCATTGCTGCTGCGGTGGGCGCGGAAGCTGCCTTGTGGCTGTTGCAAAGCCAGGTGTTTGACTTCCCCTGGGCGCCAACGCCTGTGCTGTGGTGGGCGCTGCCGTTACTCAGTGCGCTGCTGCTATCGCTATGTGGTGGTTGGCTGGGCGTGAGGTTGTTGCGCGGTCAGGCACTGTTCCGCAGTTACGACGGGTAACTCGCCCTCATTATCAGGCGGCCCTGATTCCGGGGCCGCCTGAACAAAATATTGCTCCTGCCACCATGCCCCTCGCGTGTCAAAAACCTCCTGTATGTCATTTCCGTTCCTTGCCAATGGGTTCTGACGCTTGATAGATTTATTGTGAAATCGATTACATTTATGGTTCGAATTATTAAAATGCACACCGCGCGTTAGAGTAAGGAGATGTAACCTGTCTCGTCATGATAAAAGAGTAAATGTTGTTATTATTCATTAAAATCAATGCTATTTAGTGGTTTTACAGGCTGGCTTGTTTTTGTGTATCGAAAATAAAATAATGTAATCGTTTCCACTAATGTGATCGCACTCACTTCTCTTGGATGGATTGCCTCCTATCATAACGACAACTTAAGAACGTTATTCATCGGAGGCAGTATGAGTACTACCGTCAACGTTGCAGCGGCGGATAAAAGCCAAAACAATGCAGGTATGACTTTTTTCGTCTGTTTTTTGGCTGCGCTGGCCGGGTTGCTGTTTGGTCTGGATATCGGCGTCATTGCGGGTGCCCTGCCATTTATTACGGATTCGTTCCATATCACGAGCTCCCAGCAGGAGTGGGTGGTTAGCTCAATGATGTTTGGGGCCGCTGTCGGTGCCGTGGGCAGTGGTTGGATGAACTTCCGCATCGGGCGTAAATACAGCCTGATGATTGGCGCAGTCTTGTTTGTCGTGGGTTCGCTGTGCTCAGCTGCGGCACCCAACGTGGAGATCTTGTTGATTTCTCGCGTGCTGCTTGGGCTGGCGGTGGGTGTTGCATCCTACACCGCCCCTATTTATCTGTCTGAAATCGCACCAGAAAAAATCCGTGGCAGCATGATTTCCATGTACCAGCTGATGATTACCATCGGTATTCTGGCCGCTTACCTGTCGGATACTGCATTCAGCTATACCGGTGCCTGGCGCTGGATGCTGGGGGTGATCACGATTCCTGCCGTATTGCTGCTGATTGGGGTATTTTTCTTGCCGGATAGCCCACGCTGGCTGGCTTCACGTAATCGTCATGAGCAGGCGCGCCAGGTATTGGAAAAACTGCGCGACAGCAGTGCCCAGGCACAGCACGAACTGAACGAAATCCGTGAGAGCCTTAAGCTGAAACAAAGTGGCTGGACGTTGTTTAAGGACAATAAAAATTTCCGACGTGCCGTTTTCCTCGGCGTTCTGCTACAGGTAATGCAACAGTTCACCGGGATGAACGTCATCATGTATTACGCGCCGAAGATTTTTGGTCTGGCGGGTTTTGCCAGTACCGCGCAGCAGATGTGGGGCACGGTTATTGTTGGCTTGGTTAACGTGTTGGCCACCTTTATTGCCATTGGTTTGGTTGATCGCTGGGGACGCAAACCGACGCTGACGCTGGGCTTTATCGTCATGGCCGTGGGCATGGGGGCGCTGGGGACGATGATGAATGTGGGGATGAGTTCACCGACGGAACAATACTTCGCCATTATCATGTTGCTGATGTTTATTGTCGGGTTTGCCATGAGTGCCGGCCCACTGATCTGGGTACTGTGCTCAGAGATTCAGCCACTGAAAGGCCGCGATTTTGGTATCACCTGTTCCACAGCAACCAACTGGATCGCCAACATGATCGTCGGTGCGACATTCCTGACCATGCTGAATTCGCTGGGCAGTGCACACACCTTCTGGGTGTATGCGGCACTCAATGTCGTGTTTATTTTCATCACGCTGGCATTGATTCCAGAAACGAAGAATATCTCTCTGGAACATATTGAGCGCAATCTGATGGTCGGTAAGCCGTTACGTAACATTGGCTCACGTTAAGCGCTCACGTGTGGCTCGCCATAGGACGAGTTTTGCGTCAGGCACAGATTAAGGGAAAATTATGACGATTCTGGTTACCGGCGGTGCCGGATATATAGGTTCGCACACCGTACTGACATTGTTGGAACGTGGTGAAGATGTGGTGGTGCTGGACAATTTGATTAACGCATCTGAAGAGTCTTTGCGCCGTGTGGAACAGCTGACGGGCAAAGCCGTGAAGTTCTACCAGGGCGATGTACAGGATGCCGACTGCTTGCAGCGGATCTTTAAGGAGCAGCCGATCGCCTGCGTGATCCATTTTGCCGGTCTGAAGGCGGTGGGGGAGTCCACCCAAAAGCCACTGGAGTACTATCAAAACAACGTGGCGGGCACGCTGGTGTTACTGGAAGCTATGCGTCAGGCGGGCGCTCATCGGTTTATCTTTAGCTCCTCCGCCACGGTGTACGGCGAGCACGCGCCGGTGCCTTATCGGGAAGATATGCCGATCGGCGGCACCACCAGCCCCTACGGTACGTCCAAATGGATGGTAGAGCAGATCCTGCAGGATTTTGCCAAGGCGGAGCCGGCATTTTCGATTATCGCTCTGCGCTACTTCAATCCAGTGGGCGCTCACGAGTCCGGCTTGATTGGTGAAGACCCGAGCGGCATCCCTAATAATTTGCTGCCTTACATTGCCCAGGTGGCAATTGGTCAGCGGAAAACGCTGAGCGTGTTTGGCGGCGACTATCCCACTAAAGATGGGACGGGCGTGCGTGACTACATTCACGTGATGGATGTTGCTCAGGGGCACCTGGCGGCGATGGATCACTTACCGCAGATCGCTGGTTTCAAAGCGTATAATCTGGGCTCCGGGGTCGGTTACTCGGTGCTGGAGATGGTGAAAGCGTTTGAAAAAGCTTCGGGTGTCACCATTTCTTATCAGATTTTACCGCGCCGGGCGGGCGACTTGCCTGCCTTCTGGGCTGATGCCGGGTTGGCAAAACAGGAGCTAGGTTGGCAAGTGCAACGCGGGCTTGACGTGATGATGCGTGATACCTGGAATTGGCAGAGCAAAAATCCGCAGGGCTATACGCGTCATACTTGAAGCTGCCTCTTTGTTGGCTGCGCTTGCGTGCCCCAGTCACATAGTTATCTATGCTCTAGGGGCTTACAAGCTTGCCGCCGCGATGCAACTCCAATTATTTAGGGTACAGCGTGATTAGCTTTTCATCGGTAATAAAAAGGGTTCAACCCATTGAGTTGAACCCTTTTTTTGGTGCGGCGTAACGCTTAAGCCAGCTTTTGCTGCGCCCAGGCCAGACCGCTTTGGTATTCGGCTGGCAACAGCGGTGCTAAAGCCAGTAATGACTGTTGCAGAGCGACGGCATCAGGATCGTTCAGGTTCAGGTGCCCGACCTTGCGACCTTCACGTACTTCTTTTTCGTACCAGTGCAGATGTACCAGCGGTAATGCCAGCCATTGCTGATTCACTGCGGTGCCAATCAGGTTAACCATCACTGACGGCGTACTCACCACCGGCTTTGGCAACGGCAGGGCAAGAATGGCACGTAAATGCAGTTCGAACTGGCTGATGGACGCGCCGTTCTGCGTCCAGTGGCCGCTGTTGTGTACGCGGGGGGCCAGTTCATTAATCAACAGACGATCGCCAACGATAAAGCACTCCATCGCCATCACACCGACGTAGTTCAGCTCATCAAGGATGGCGGTTAGCATCTGCTCGGCCTGATGCTGCAAGGCTGGGTTAGGCTGCGGCAATGCGACGCTGGTGCGCAGAATACCTTCTTCATGCAGGTTATGGGTCAGCGGATAGAACACGGACTTGCCATCGTGCCCACGCGCACCAACCAAAGACACCTCGCCAGAGAAGTTAATGCCTTGTTCGACGATGCATTCACCGTAGGTATCTGCCGGCAGCTCGGCTTCCTGGCCTGGACGTAAACGCCATTGGCCGCGACCGTCGTATCCGCCCACACGGCGTTTGACGATAGCCAGTTCACCGAGGGTGGCAAACACCTGCGGCCATTCGGCGGCGTTGGCCAGCAGCTGCCAAGGTGTGGTATCCAGACCCAGTTGATCGAGCAACTGTTTTTGCGTCAGACGATCTGCCAAACGCGGGAAAATATCGCGGTTGACGAAACTATTATGGGTCGCTAATTCGCGCGTCAGTGCCGTTTCCGGCCAGCGTTCGATCTCGGCGGTGATCACACTGTTTTGATAAGGCACAGCTTCCGGTTCGGCGTCGATGCCAACCGGATAGACGGCGATACCCAGCGGTTCACCGGCCTGGCGCAGCATGCGCCCCAACTGACCATTGCCCAGTACGCAAACCGGCTTCATGCTTCCTCCCGCGGATCCGGGTTGTTCAGTACGTCGTCGGTCTGCGCTTGACGCCAGTCTGCCAGGCGTTGTGCCAGCAGCGGGTCGTGCAGTGCCAGAATTTGCGCTGCCAAGAGCGCGGCATTAGCGGCGCCGGCTTTGCCGATCGCCAGCGTACCGACGGGGATACCACGTGGCATTTGTACGATGGAGTACAGGCTATCTACGCCACTCAATGCGGCGCTTTGCACCGGCACACCCAGCACCGGTACCAGAGTTTTCGCGGCCAGCATGCCTGGCAGATGCGCAGCACCGCCCGCACCGGCGATGATCACGTCAAAGCCATTGGCACTTGCCTGTTCGGCGAAGCTGAACAGCTTATCTGGCGTACGATGAGCGGAAACGACTTCGACATGGAACGGGACATTGAGCGAGGTCAGGACGTCGGCCGCAAACTGCATGGTGGCCCAGTCACTTTTCGATCCCATTACAATTGCGATTCTAACCCCAGCGTGGGTGGCTGAAGCGGCGTTGGCTCCCATGGGTGTAAGGCTCCTGTAATTGTACAAACGACGGCCGGTTGCCTGCGGCGGGAGGCCGAATGAGGGCGTAGAGCATACCATGAGCGCACGGCAAGGAAAACGGTTGCGTCGCCAGTTTTCACCGTCAAAAGCGCGAATTTTTTACTCGCGCAATATGTCAGGAACTTAGAAGGGGAATTGGATCAATTCGACGGCGTCAGCGCTGACTTTGATCATTGAGCCTTCAACGTGCCAGGCACCCAGTACTGCGCGGTGGGCTTTACCGTTGCTCAGCGTCAGATCATGCACAGCAGGACGGTGTGTGTGACCGTGGATCATCCAGTGAACGTTGTGGCGTAACATTGCCTGTTCAACCGCTTGCGGGTTGACGTCCATAATAGATTCAGACTTGTATTGGTTGCTCTGTTGGCTACGTGCGCGCATTTTGGCGGCGATCTTAAGACGCCAGCGCAACGGCATTGCCAGAAACAGCCGTTGGATCCAGGTGTTATGCACTTTGCTGCGGAATTCTTGGTATGCATGATCGTCGGTACAGAGTGTGTCACCGTGCAGGATCAGTATTTTGCGGCCGTACAGGTCCAGCACCTTTTCTTCCGGCAGCAGCTGCATACCGCTGGCGCGGGCAAAGCGTTTGCCAACCAGAAAGTCACGATTACCGTGGATAAAATAGCAGGGCACACCAGCCTGTTGCAGCGCCTTCAACGCCGCGGCGATTTCACCGTGCAGCGGCTCGGGATCGTCATCGCCGATCCAGGCTTCGAACAGGTCGCCAAGAATGTACAGGGCGTCGGCGTGAATGGCATCTTGCCGCAAAAAGCGCAGAAAACCGGCAGTGATTGCCGGTTCCTGTGCGCTTAAATGCAGATCTGCGATAAACAGCTGGTGCATGCAGCCGCGATTACTCGCTGACGGTAACGCTGGTGATGATCACGTCTTCTACCGGCACGTCCTGGTGCATGCCGCTGCGGCCAGTTTTCACACCTTTGATCTTGTTAACCACGTCCATGCCTTCAACAACTTCAGCAAACACGCAGTAACCCCAGCCTTGCGCGTTTTCGCCGCGGAAGTTCAGGAAGTCGTTGTCAGCTACGTTGATGAAGAACTGTGCAGTCGCGGAGTGTGGATCGTTGGTACGCGCCATTGCCAGGGTACCGATGGTGTTTTTCAGACCGTTGTTGGCTTCGTTCTTGATGGTTGCCTTGGTGTCTTTCTGAGTCATGCCAGGCTCAAAACCGCCGCCCTGAACCATAAAGCCATTGATAACACGGTGGAAAATGGTGTTGTTGTAGAAGCCGTCACGGCAGTAGTTCAGGAAGTTTTCAACGGTAACCGGCGCTTTGTCAGCAAAGGTGTTGATAACGATGTCGCCGTGATTAGTGTGGAAAGTAACCATAGTTTTAGTCCTAACAAGATGAAGTGAGATGTCACGTAGAGCGAGTGAACAATCAGACCGTCGTTATAACATATCTCCTTTAATGAGTCAGCAGCGGCTAAACCGCGCACAGTCTGTGGTAAAAGTGTTTTTGTTATATTATAACATTGATTGTATTCCCTGATTTATCGCCGTTTTCCACGGTTCAGCTCAGCAAAGCGTGGCCTTAACCTTGCATTAGATCAGGCTTCGGGTTTCAATATGCTACTGGGTTAACCCCTAATGACCTTTTTGTTATCACGCACACCACGGAATGTCCCGATGCTAAAGATTTTTAATACCCTGAGTCGTCAAAAAGAGGAATTCAAACCCATTCATGCCGGTAAAGTTGGCATGTACGTGTGCGGGGTAACCATCTATGACCTGTGTCATATCGGCCACGGGCGTACCTTTGTTGCTTTCGACGTGGTGGCGCGTTATTTGCGTTATCTCGGCTATTCGCTGAACTACGTGCGTAATGTTACCGACGTTGATGACAAAATTATCCGTCGCGCGACAGAAAACGGCGAAAGCTGCGATCAACTGACCACGCGTATGCTGGCAGAAATGCATGCCGACTTTGATTCCCTGTTGATCGAACGCCCGGACATCGAGCCACGTGCGACCCAGCATATCGCTGAAATCATTGAGATCACCCAGCGTCTGATCGACCGTGATCATGCGTATGTGGCCAGCAACGGCGACGTGATGTTCTCCATTGACAGCGATCCGCAATACGGTTTGTTGTCACGCCAGGATCTGGATCAACTGCAAGCCGGTGCACGCGTAGAAATCGACGACGTGAAGCGCAACCCAATGGATTTCGTGCTGTGGAAGATGTCCAAGCCGGGTGAGCCAAGCTGGGAATCCCCGTGGGGCGCAGGCCGTCCGGGCTGGCACATTGAATGTTCTGCCATGAATGGTAAGCAGTTGGGTACCCACTTTGATATCCACGGCGGCGGTTCCGATCTGATGTTCCCGCACCACGAGAACGAGATTGCTCAGTCAAGCTGTGCGCATGACGGCCCGTACGTGAACTACTGGATGCACTCCGGTATGGTGATGATCGACAAAGAGAAAATGTCCAAGTCATTGGATAATTTCTTCACCATCCGCGACGTGTTGGGTTACTACGACGCCGAAACCGTCCGTTACTTCCTGATGTCCGGCCATTATCGTAGCCAACTGAACTACAGCGAAGAGAACCTGAAACAGGCACGTACGGCATTGGAACGTCTGTACACCGCGCTGCGCGGTACCGATGCCAACGCTCAACCGGCGGGTGGTGAAGTATTTGAAAGCCGTTTCCGCGAGGCGATGGACGACGATTTCAATACGCCGGAAGCGTATTCAGCCCTGTTTGATTTGGCGCGTGAAGTTAACCGCCTGAAGGCTGAAGACCTGAATGCAGCTAATGGGTTGGCAGCGGAATTACGCAAGCTGGCGAAGGTGCTGGGCCTGTTGCAGCAAGAACCAGAATTGTTCCTGCAAAGCGGTGCACAAGCTGACGATGCTGAAGTGACAGAGATTGAAGCCTTAATCAAGCAACGTAACGATGCCCGTAAAGCTAAAGATTGGGCGCTGGCGGATGCTGCGCGCGATCGCTTGAACGAGATGAACATCGTGCTGGAAGATGGCCCGCAGGGGACGACCTGGCGCCGTAAGTAATTCGCGTTAGGCTAACAAACAAAAAAGGCGCTGGGGTTTACTCAGCGCCTTTTTCTATGGAGCGGGGTTTACGGCTTAACAACCACCTTGCCGCCGTTAAACTCCACGACCTGATCGGCAACGATTTTGCAGCGCTTACGCGTTTCAACTTTACCGTTCACTTTCACCTGCCCATCGGCGATGACTTCTTTGGCGGCACCGCCGCTTTCGCACCAGCCCTGGAACTTGAGCAGATCGCACAGTTCGACGTGCGGGTGATTTTCCAGATTAAAAGTTTCCATACTGCCTTACTTATTTAGGTTGAACGTCGTGATAAACCTCGCAGGCCTGCAAGGTATTTTGGATCAGTGTAGCAACGGTCATTGGGCCAACGCCACCCGGAACCGGCGTAATATAGGCGGCTCGCTCACTGGCGGCATCAAAATCTACGTCTCCGACCACTTTACCACTTTCCAGACGGTTAATGCCGACATCAACGACGATGGCACCCGGTTTAATCCAGTCGCCTGGAATAAAGCCCGGTTTACCGACCGCAACGACCAGCAGATCGGCGTTTTCAACGTGGTGGCGCAGATTTTTGGTAAAGCGGTGCGTTACCGTCGTCGTGCAACCCGCCAGCAGCAGCTCCATGCTCATTGGGCGACCGACGATGTTGGACGCGCCAACCACCACGGCATTCAGACCGTAGGTATCGATGTTATAGCGCTCTAACAACGTCACGATACCGCGTGGCGTACATGGACGCAGCTTAGGCGCGCGTTGGCACAGGCGGCCGACGTTGTACGGATGGAAACCGTCGACGTCTTTATCCGGATGTATGCGTTCCAGCACTTTGACGTTATCGATGCCAGCGGGCAGCGGCAACTGCACTAAAATGCCGTCGATCTCGCCGTCGGCGTTCAGCCGATCGATCAACGCCAGCAATTCGGCCTCACTGGTGGTGGCAGGTAGATCGTAGGAGCGGGAGATAAAGCCCACTTCATCACAGGCGCGACGCTTGCTGGCGACGTAGATTTGTGAGGCTGGATTTTCGCCAACCAGCACTACCGCCAGACCTGGAGCACGTTTACCGGCAGCCAGACGTTGTTTAACTTGCTCAGCCACTTCGTTTCTAACCTGCTGCGCAATCGTTTTACCATCAATAATCTTTGCTGACATCAGTGAGGAAATCCATCAATTAAGAAAAGCGGGGAATGACGCTATTTTGTCAGAAGCGGAGCGCGCTGTCAGGCGTTGAATCGCGATCGATGGCGTTTGCTGGGCGTGATTTACGCTTTTTTTATACCAACAGAATGATCCTCTACGCCTTTTTTACCTTGTGCCACGTAAGCTGCAATCAGTGAGATTGCGGTAGGGGGGGAGAAATCATGATGGTCATCACTCGGTTACACTCTTTGCACCAGCCCATCGATAGTCTGGCGTATCCACCAAGACACGTGGGGGAAACGGTGTTCGATTCGTCATTACATCCGGCAGACGTTGCACAGTTGATTACGCTGCATCAACGTGCTGCACACAAAGCACCGTCCTCATGGATAACGCGTCTGAACGCATTGTGCCGGAGGTTGCACGCATGATAAGCATCAGAGGGGTGGGGCTTATGCTACTGGCGTGGGCCCCGATGGGTCAGGCTTCACTCAATGCCACACCGGTCAGCGCCGCGTTAAGCCAGCCGCTGTCAGTTGCCTGCAATCTACTGGCGACCGAACATGCTGATTGGGGCAATATCAATGCGATGGTGCATTCTGCACGCATCTGCCTGCAGCGCCCTACGGAGCAACAATCAGAACGTCTTATCGAACCGGCCAATTCCGGCCTGGCTCAACGCAGCGCTGACTCGTCGCTGGATTTAATACAAAACAAATGAGGATGTTAACGCCGTGGGCGGGGGCAGTAATGGTTGAAAAAACGCCATAAAGCACGGCCGCCGCCGTAACGTTATGAAAAGGCATTGACTCAGTAACCCCTGACCGTATAATCCCACTCCGCAACTTCCGGTTGCCGCATCCCCATGCGCCCTTAGCTCAGTTGGATAGAGCAACGGCCTTCTAAGCCGTAGGTCACAGGTTCGAGCCCTGTAGGGCGTACCATTTAGATTCAATGACTTACGCTTATTCCCCAACAGCCACATTTTCCAAAAGTGCCAGATTAGTGACATTGCCCGCCAAGACTTCGTCAATTTTTCTCGCATGTTCGGTTAAATGGGAAGGGGAAAGGTGAGCGTAACGCTGAACCATTTCTATGCTCTCCCATCCCCCCATTTCTTGTAGCGCTGAAAGTGGCACCCCTGCTTGAACTAACCAGCTTGCCCAGGTATGCCGAAGGTCATGAAATCGAAAGTCGGTTATTCCTGCTCGTCGCTTGCCTGTATTCCATGCTGAGTTATCGTCAACACGCATTTTCCTGACTGCGGGTGTCATACCTCCGCCTGGGCGTTTACGCGCAGTTGTATGCACAAACACATACCGGGAGTGGCGACCAATCTGATCCCGTAGCGTTTTGCAGGCAGTATCATTTAGAGCAACACCAATGGCTTTCCCTGCTTTGGCGTTCTCTGGGTGTATCCAGGCAACCTTTCTTTGCATATCAACTTGCGACCACTCCAGATCAATGATGTTAGAGCGACGAAGACCTGTTGCCAGCGCGAACACGACAACAGGGCGAAATTGCTCAGGCATGCATTTTAATAGGGTGGTCGCTTCATCCTTAGTCAGCCACCTAACTCGTTTGCTCACTGGCTTCCTGACTTTGATCACCGGAGCCTTGCGTAACCACTTCCATTCATCGGCTGCGATCTTCATCAGCCCGCGCATGAAAGATAGGTGCTGGCTGCGTGTTGCCGCTGATACTGGTTTTGGTTCATATTCTGGAACTGGCTTGCCGCGCCTTTCTGCCGCTTTCTTTTTCAATTCCCATCGTTGCCGGTGCTTTCTGTTGGGCATCTTGGCGACCGCCGCCATAATTCTATCCTCCGTGATCGACGAAAGGTTTTTCCCAGAAAAATACTGAAGGAAAAACTCTATCTTCGTGCGGTCATCGTCCAATGAGCGCTTTTCATCTTTCTCCGTAAGCCAGCGCAAGCAGGCCTCATCAAAAGTATGCTCAGCAATCTCACCCAATTTATTTACCCGCCACGCCTCTGCTCTTAACTGATCGTAGAGTTCTTGCGCTTGTTTCCTGTCTGTCGTGTCAAGGCAGCGCCTAACTCTTTTGCCACTACCCGGTTCGACATAGTCGCAGTACCAATTGCCGTAACGTTGTTTAAGGGCCATCTGCTGTTACCTTTCTGTTGATGGCCGTCTGCATTCACGGCCTGATTTTGTGCTGCCCTGCCGTAATACGCAAGGCACTCTGATTTGAGAATCTCATAATGTCCTTTGCCGTTCGGTCCGCTTTTACGCGCCGTTAGCAAGCCTGACTTAATCAGGCCTCTAACTGTTCTTTGGGACTTTTTTAAGTACGCGGCGGCCTCGGCGAGCGTGAATGGCACATCGTTGATATTTATTTCTGACATTGAATGCCTCGGCTATTTTCCTTCCCGCACCCGATGAACCTCACAGTTAAGCCGCAGCCATGCCGGTGGATGCTTAGGCCAATAGGGAGCGATTTTCACTGCGTGTTTGTCGAGTAGCTGTCGAAAGGTGAGTTTGTTAGTGGGGGAGTCGAAATCTTTTAGAAGCTCTCTGGCTGTGCTACGGAGAAGGTTTTTCTGAATGCTGCCGGTATCAGCGACAGGTTGCATTTTATCTACCCCAGTTGCGCGATGCCGCGTTGACACAAAAATCGATGCGGATTTGTACCCACACCACATCGACTGCCCGAGCCACTTCGAATGCTTTAAGCCAAATACTGGCCGCGTCGGCATAATGGGCACGGCGTTCCGCCTCAGCGGCCTGGTGCGCTAAG